>NZ_JALBGZ010000210.1:0-9079 GCF_023006515.1 Bradyrhizobium sp. PRIMUS42 | reverse complement strand
ACCCTGCCCCGGCGCGGCGGCGCCAGCCCCATGATTGCCTTCATGGTCGTCGACTTGCCGGCGCCATTGCGGCCGAGCAGCGCCATGGTCTCGCCCTGCCGCACCGAGAGGCCGACGCCGAACAGGATCTGGCTGGTGCCGTAGTAGACGTCGAGATCCGCGACGTCGATGACGGGAGCGCTCATGCGGCCGCTCCCGCATGTTCGGTGCCGAGATAGGCCTCGATCACGGCGCTGTCGTTGCGGATCTCGTCGGGCGTGCCCGTCGCCAGGATGCGGCCATAGCAAAGCACGATAATCTTGGGCGCGATCTTGAACACGATGTCCATGTCGTGCTCGATGAAGACGACAGTAATCTTTTGCGTCTCCCAGAGCTCGCGCACCTTGTCGATCATGCGCCAGCGCTCTTCGGGGCCCATGCCGGCGGTGGGTTCGTCCAGCAGCAACACCTTGGGCTCGAGCACCAGAGCCAAAGCGATGTCGAGCAGCTTCTGGTCGCCGTGCGAGAGCGTCGCAGCCGTGCGGTGGCGCTTTCCGGCGAGGCCCAGCAGCTCCATCACGTGCTCGGCGCGGTCCCGCGACTCCGGCAACGGAAAGCGCTTGTGCAGCACCGCGGACGTACGCTGGTCCGCGCTGACGGCGGCGAGCATGGTCTCTTCCACCGTCAGCGACTTGAAGATGCTGGCGACCTGGAAAGCGCGGCCGATGCCGTGGCGGACGATTTCCGGTGGCGAGCGGCCGGCGAGATCGACGCCGTCGAGCAGCACCTCTCCGGAATCCGGCCTCAAGGCGCCAGTGATCAGGTTGAAGAAGGTGCTCTTGCCCGCGCCGTTCGGGCCGATCACCGCGGTCAGCGAGCCGTCGGGGAAGTCGAGCGAGACGTCGTTGGTCGCCTTCACGCCGCCAAAGGACTTTGCGAGGTTGCGGATCTCCAGCATCGCTAGCGCCCCTCGCCCGCATCGCGACGGCGCGAAAACCATTCGGCGACGAAATCGAGCAGGCCCTTGCGCAGACCCAGCGCGAAGAAGAGGATGACCACACCGAGCACGATGCCGTGATACTCGGTGAACCGCGTCACGGTGTCGTTGAGCAGCAAGAGCAGCACGGTGCCGACCATCGGGCCCAGGAAGGTCGAGACGCCGCCGAGCATGTTGATGAAGATGCCCTCGCCCGAGATCGTCCAATAGGCAAATTCCGGATAAGCGCCTGATACGAACAGCGCCATCACCATGCCGCCCATGGACGCGAACAGCGCCGCCAGCACGAACACGGTAAGCTTGGCGCGCCAGACGTCGATGCCGAGGAAGCTCGCCCGCGCCGCATTGTCGCGGATCATGCGCAAGGTGTAGCCGAACGGCGATTGCGCGATCTGCCGCATCGCGAGCAGGCCGAGGATCAGAAGCGCGCAGCTCGTGACATAGAGATGGACGTGGTTGGAGAGATCGATGCCGAGGAACGCTGGCCTTGGAATGCCGCCACGCAGGCCCTGGTCGCCGCCGGTGAAGGAGGCCCAGGACAGGATGGTCGAGTGGATCAGCATCTGGAAGGCGAGCGTGACGAAGGCGAAATAGATCTCCTTCAGCCGCACGCAGATCGCGCCGATGACGGCCGCGATGAGCGCCGTGATCGCCAGCGTCGCGGCGAATGCAACCGGAATGGGCACAGCGAGCTTCTGCATGATCAGGCCGAAGCTGTAGGCGCCAAGGCCGAAGAACATGCCATGTCCGAACGAGGTCAGGCCGGTGTAGCCGACCAGCAGATTGAGTGAGGTCGCGAACAGGCCATAAGCCGAGCAGCGGATGACGAAATCGAGCAGCGCCTTGCTGCCCGTGAACAGCGGCAGACTCGCCAGCACCGCGAAGGCGATCAGCGCGATCAGCACGTCGCGATAGCGTTGCAGCACCATACCATTGCGCACCGGCGCCAATTGCTCGGCGCGCCCGGCCTCCAGCTCGGTCATGCCGCCTCCTTGCCAAACAGGCCGGTGGGCTTTGAGACCAGCACGATCACCATGAAGAGGTACATCAGGCCTTCCGTGAACAGGGGAAACCCGAGCGAGCCGAACGACCTGATGAGACCAAGCAACAGCGCGCCGATCAGCGCGCCCAGGATCGAGCCCATGCCGCCGATCACGGTCACGATGAAGGACTCGATCAGCACCGAGAATCCCATGCCGGGCGTCAGCGAGCGCACGGGTGCCGCAAGCGCGCCGGCGAGACCCGCCAGCATGCCGCCGAGCGCGAACACGCCGCCATAGATCAGGCCGGTGTTGATGCCGAGCGCGGAGACCATGCCGGGATTATGTGCGGCGGCGCGGATCACCTTGCCGATGCGGCTGCGCGACAATCCGATGCCGAGCACGATCGCCGCCACCAGCGCGATGCCGATCAGCAGCAGATAATAAGGCGGCACCACGCCCCCGGCGATGAACAGCGGCATCACCTGGAACGCCGCCGGCATGCCCATCGACCTGAATTCGGGCCCCCAGATGATGCGCACGACGTCGTCGAAGATCAGCACGAAGGCGTAGCAGACGAGGAGCTGCATCAACACGTCCGCGCCATAGACGCGGCTCATGAAGACGCGTTCGAAAATCAGGCCGAGAATTGCGGTGCCGGCCGCGCCCGCCAGCATCGCCAGCGCAAAGCTTCCCGTGAGCTGATAGGCCGTCATCGCGAAATAGGCGCCGAACATGTAGAAGGCGCCGTGGCTGAAATTGACCACCTTGAGCACGCCGAAAATCAGCGTCAGCCCAACCGCGACCAGGAACAGGAGCATGCCGATGATGAGGCCGCTGGTAGTCTGCGTCACCAGACAGGCGGAGCTGGAGAGGCAGCCGGCAAGCGCATCGAGATCCACGGGAGCACTTTCATTGCAGCGCGCCCGACACGGCGCGAGAAGCCAGACGAAGCCGGCGGAGACGGTCGCCCGCCTCCGCCATGCGCGCGATCAGGCATAGCCCTTGCTCTTCTTCCACTCGGCCTCGAGCTCGAAGATGGTCTTCCAGTCGCCGGCCTTGACCTCGGGAACATACGGCTCCTGCGGGATCGTGGTGCCCCAGCCAATGGCGTAGCCGACCAGCGTGTGGTCGTCGCCGCGCATGGTCACGGTTCCGTCGGCGCCGAACGGGCACTTGATGGTGAGGCCCTTCAGCACCTCCGCGATCTTCTTGCCGTCGGCCGAGTTTGCCTTCTTCGCAGCTTCCGCCATCAGCATGATTGCGGTGGCGTTCTCCCAGGACCAGTTGGTCGGATATTCATTGTACTTCGCCTTGTAGGCATCGCCCCAGGCGGCATTCTCCGGCGTCGCCGGGAAGGTCTTGATGTAGCGGTTGCCGGAGTGGATGCCCTTGGGCAGGTTCTTCACCACGGTGAGAGCGGTGTAATCGGCCATGTTGACCGCGAACACCTCCATCTGGCCGAACATAGCGTAGATGTTGGCCTGGTCGATATAGGAGGTGAGATCGCCGCCCCACAGGCAGGAATACAGCGCCTGCGGTTTGGCCTGCAGGATCTTGGTGACCACTTCGGTGTAGTCGGGCTGGAACAGCTTCGGCCAGGACTCGCTGATGATCTCGACCTCGGGCGCAAACCGCTTCAGGTACAGCGTGAACTCGCCAGTGGTGTCGCGGCCATAGGCATAGTCGGGCGAACAGGTCGCCCATTTCTTCAAGCCCTTCGCCTTGGCGATCGCGGCGGCATAGCTGCCGCCGACGATGGAATCGTGTACGCCCTGCCGCGCGGTACGGAACGCGTTGGGGATGCGCTGCTTGGGATCCGCGGTCAACGCCGAGGTCTCTGAATTGGTGTGGATGCAGAACACGCCGAGATCGCGCGCGACCTCGTGCACCGCGAAGGCGCCGGAGGAGGCTTCGGCGTCGATCATCAGCTCGCAGCCGTCGGTGTTGACGAGCTCGCGCGCGACGCGGGCGGCTTCCTGCGGCTGGCCCTTGGAGTCTCGGATCACCATCTCGATCTGCCGGCCGGCGAGACCGCCGGCGGCGTTGACCTTCTCGACTTCGAGCATCACCGCATTGCGTGAGGACGTACCGAGCTGCGCGACGCGGCCCGACAGAATCGTCGGCATGCCGATCTTGATGGTTTTGGCTTGCGCGCGCGCCACCCACGGCGCTGCGAACGTCATCGCACCGGCGCCCATCAGCGCCAGTGTTGAACGGCGGCTGATGCCCGGCGTGCGGGTTCTCGTCATTTTTCCCTCCCTCTTTCGGGTCGGCGTTTCCTGATCCCTGCCGGAGATCGTCTCGTCTCCGTGTTTCCAAGGATTTCAGAGGGTGGGGGGTGACGTCAAGCTGAAGATGAATTACGAGTCAGAATTCATCCCAGGGAGGAAGTGAGGCCGACTAGCGGCCCAAAACCCGCAAAATGATCAATCTTTCGAGCTTCATCGCCTTTCATGCCCGCCGCACGCCGGACCGGCCCGCGCTGAAATATCGCGGCAAGGAGATTTCCTACGCGGCATTCGATGTGCGGGTCCGAACCGCGGCAGGCTGGCTCGCCGCGCAAGGCATCGGCGCCGGCGACGTCGTCGCCGTGCTGATGAAGAACAGCGCGGCCTTCCTGGAGCTTGTCTTCGCCACCAGCCATCTCGGCGCGGTGTTCCTTCCGATCAACTTCCGCCTCTCGCGCGACGAGGTCGGCTACATCGCCGGCAATGCCGGCGCGCGGCTTCTGATCGTCGATGAGGAATTGGCCGAGAACGCAGCGGGCGCAGGCATTGTCGTGCTCGACGAGACTGCGCAGCAGAGCATCACGCATCTCGCGGGCGATACGCCGCCCGCGCCCATGCATGTCCGCGCGCCATCCGACCTGATGCGGCTGATGTACACCTCGGGCACGACGGACCGCCCCAAGGGCGTGATGCTCACTTACGATAATTTCTATTGGAAGTCGGCGGATCAAACGATCGCGCTCGGCATCAGTGCCGAGACGCGGCTGCTCGTGGTCGGTCCGCTCTATCACGTCGGCGCACTCGATCTGCCCGGAATCGCCGTGCTCTGGCATGGCGGCTTCATTCGCATCGAGCGCAATTTCGAGCCGGAGACGGCGCTCAGCGCCATCGCAGAAGACAAGCTCAACGCCGCGTGGTTCGCGCCTGTCATGACCACCGCGATGCTGACCTGCCCGAGGCGCGACCGTTACGACGTCTCCAGCCTGCAATGGGCGATCGGCGGCGGCGAGAAGACGCCGGAGATGCGCATCCGCGCCTTCTCCGAATGTTTCCGAAACGCACGCTATATCGATGCCTATGGCCTCACCGAGACCGTTGGCGGCGACACCTTCATGGAGGCCGGCCGCGAGATCGAGAAGATCGGCTCGACCGGGCGCGCCATCGCCCATGTCGAGATCGAGATCCGCGATGAGGACGGCAAGGCGCTGCCTCCCAACGTCAACGGCGAGATCTGCCTGCGCGGTCCCAAGATCACGCGCGGCTATTGGAACGACCCGCAGAAGACGGCATCGGCCTTCTTCGGCGACTGGTTTCGCAGCGGCGACGTCGGCTATCTCGACGAGGAAGGCTTCCTGTACCTGACCGACCGCAAGAAGGACATGATCATCTCCGGCGGCGAGAACATCGCCTCCTCCGAGGTCGAGCGCGTCATCTATGAATTGCCCGAGGTGCGCGAAGTCGCGGTGATCGGCCTCCGGGACGCACGCTGGGGCGAACGGCCGGTCGCCATCGTCGTCTTGGCGGAAGGCGCCGCGCTGGAGCTGCCTGCTCTCACCGAGCACTGCCGGGCGCGCCTCGCAAGCTTCAAGGTGCCGAAGGAGCTGATCCTCCGCGACAGCCTCCCGCGTAACCCATCCGGAAAAATTCTCAAGCGCGTGCTGCGCGCTGAACTGGAGACCGTGGCATGAATCAAGGGCCAGCCACCGCGAAGGTCACGAAGCTCAACCGCGTCGAGCGCAACGCCTGGACCAAGCAGAAGATCTTCGAGGCCGCCACCAAGGTCGTCGGCAAGCATGGCTATGCCGAGGCCTCCGTCGCCCGCATCACGGAACAGGCCGGCGTGGCGCAAGGCACCTTCTACAATCATTTCGAGAACCGCCAGGAACTGCTCGACCAGCTGCTGCCCAAGATCGGTCTCGACATGGTCGAGTTCATCCGCGCCCGCACCGGCACCGCGGATGCGGCGCGGCAGGAAATCGAGCGCTTCGCCGCCTTCTTCGACTTCATCGGCGAGGTGCCGGAATTCTTGCGCATCCTCAACGAAGCCGAGTTCTTCGCCCCCATCGGCTATCAGAAGCATCTCGACAACATCGCGACCGCTTATGTCCGCATCTTGCGCCGCGCGCGCCTTGCCGGCGCCATCGAGGACTTTAGCGACGAGGAGTTCGAGGCCATCGTCCACATGCTGATGGGTGCGCGCGGCTATCTCAGTCGCCGCTATTCCTATTCGGCAGGCGGCGTCACCGCCGTGCCCGACCACGTCATCTCCGCCTATCGCAAGCTGATGACGCGCGGCCTCTTCAATCCGTCCGGGGACCAGGACACGCCATGAATATCGAATCTCCGCACAAGCCGCTCGACCTTGCCTCGGCCATCGCAGAAGGCGACATCCGCTGTCTCCTGATGGTGCTGGTGCACATGACCGGCGACGCGAAATGGCTCGCGCCGCCATACTTGCCCAAGCGCGATATCCGCCTCATCCCCGATCCCGAGGCCGGTATGCCCCGGGACATCCAGGATGAGATCCGCGCCGCGGTGGTCAAGCTCTTCGCCGATGGTACGCCGAAGCCTGTCATCGCCGATCCCGGCGAAGAGCTGCTGCTGAAGATGATGCGCGCCTGCCTTGGCGAGAGCGTCGCGCCGGAATATGCCCCGCTGATGCGCGAGGAGATGGGCTTTGTGGCGCGCCACGCGCGCTGGACCAAGCGTCCTTCCGACGAAAAGCTTGGCGACCAGCATGTGCTGATCGTCGGCGCCGGCGTCTGCGCCATCGCGCTCGGCGTCGCGCTCAGCCAGCTCGGCATCCCCTACACCATCGTCGAGAAGAACGCCGAGCTTGGCGGCACCTGGTGGATCAACCGCTATCCCGGCTGCGGCGTCGACACGCCGAACCACTCCTATTCCTACTCGTTCGGCTCGGGCAATGCATGGACCCGTTATTTCTGCCAGCGCGAGGAGCTGCTCGGCTATCTCCAGAAGGTCGCCGACGAATACGGCATTCGCAAGCATCTGCGCGTCGACACCGAGCTGACCGCGTCGCGCTGGGACGAAGGCAAGCGGCGCTGGATATCCACGCTGAAAACGAAGGACGGCGAAGAGACCTTCGAATCCACCGCGCTGGTCTCGGCCATCGGCCAGCTCAACGATCCCTCCCGCGCCCGTTTCAAGGGCGAGGAGGACTTCACGGGAACGATCCTGCATTCGGCACTGTGGTCCGACGACATCAAGCTCGACGGCAAGCATGTCGCCGTGATCGGCACCGGCGCGACATCGATGCAGCTGGTGCCGTCGATCGCTGGACGCGTGGCCTCGGTCACGGTCTATCAGCGCAGCGCGCAATGGGCGCGGCCGGTGAAGGGCTATGCCGATCCGATCAGCGAGGGCGCGCGGTGGCTGCTGGCGCATCTGCCGTTCTATGTGCAGTGGTACCGCTTCAACATGTTCTGGCGCTACGGCGACGGCCTGCTGCCTTTCCTACGCAAGGACCCGGCCTGGCCGCATCCGGAGCGCGCCGTCAACAAAGGCAACGACCGGCATCGCCAGGAGCTGACCGATTTCATCCTGTCCGAGTTGAAGGACCGGCCCGATCTGATCGACAAATGCGTGCCGACCTATCCGCCCTATGGCAAGCGCATCCTGCTCGACAACAACTGGTTCAAGACCTTGAGGCGGGACAATGTCGAGCTCGTCACCGAGGCGATCGATCATTTCGACCAGGATGGCCTCGTCACCGCCGACGGCAAGCACCGCCCCGCCGATATCATCGTGGTCGCGACCGGCTTCAAGGTGACGGAAATGGCGGCCCGCCTCAACATCAGCGGCCGCGACGGCCAGGATTTACGCCAGGCCTGGAGCAACGACAATCCGACGGCGTTCCTCGGACTCACCGTGCCGGGCTTCCCAAATTTCTTCTGCATGCTCGGCCCCAACTCCGGCCCCGCCCATGGCGGCAGCGTCATCTTCCAGTCGGAATGCCAAAGCCGCTACATCTCAGCGTGTCTTGCCGACATGATAGAGCACGACGTCGCCGCCATCGACGTCCGCCAGGATGTGCTCGACGACTACGTCCGCAAGGTCGATGCCGAACACGAGGCGATGATCTGGACCCATCCGGGGATGAGCACATATTATCGCAACAGCAGCGGCCGGGTGTTCTCGGCGATGCCCTGGCGCTTCGTCGACTACTGGGGCATGACGCACGATCCGGATTTGCGGCAGTACAGGCTGACGAAGGCGTGAATTCTCAGCACTGACTCGGGCCGACGCATTAGTTACGCTGGTTCCACAGCGTCATTGCGAGCGTAGCGAAGCAATCCAGAGTCTTTCCGCGGAGAGATTCTGGATTGCTTCGCTACGCTCGCAATGACGGAGGTTGCGGCCTCTACGCCGCCAGCCCACTCTCCACCGGCGCGAACTCCAACCCCAGACTTTCCGCCACCGCCTTGTTGGTAATCCGGCCGCGATGCACGTTCAGCCCGTTGCGCAAGTGAGGATTTTCCAGCACCGCGGCAAAGCCTTTGTTCGCCAGCATCAGGCCGAACGGCAGCGTCGCGTTGTTCAGCGCCTGGCTGGACGTCACCGGCACGGCGCCCGGCATATTGGCGACGCAGTAATGCACGACGCCATCCACCTCATAGGTCGGATCAGTGTGCGTGGTCGGATGCGAGGTCTCGAAGCAGCCGCCCTGGTCGATCGCGACGTCAACCAGCACGGCGCCGGGCCGCATCGATGTCAGCATCGCGCGCGTGACCAGCTTCGGTGCGCTTGCGCCCGGCACCAACATCGCGCCGATCACGACCTGATGCCAGAAGGTGTTGACGTTCAGGATATTGAGGCCGTTGCGCACGACGGCCATGAGAATTGCCCCGGCCGCAGTACCCAAGAGGGATGCC
>NZ_JALBGZ010000020.1:0-27716 GCF_023006515.1 Bradyrhizobium sp. PRIMUS42 | reverse complement strand
CACCGCGCGCGGCGAGCGCGACTTTTGCTCCCTCTGCCGCGAGCGTCGTCGCGATCGCAAGCCCGATCCCGCGGCTTGCACCGGTGACGAGCGCGACACGATCGTTCAGCTCGAGCTTCATCGCACGGCGTCCTCGATCCAGCGAACCGTCATATCGCGATATTTCGCCAGCACGCCGGCATGGTCGCCGTCGGCCGCGCGTGCGGTTTGCAGGATGTATTGGCCCTTGTAGCCGGAGCGCTCGATCAGCCGGATCGTCTTGGCAAGGTCCGCGTTGCCGGTGCCGAGCGGCACGGTGGCGCCGCCGCGAATGCGGTCCTTCACGTGCACGTTGAGAATGCGCGGCGCGTAGGCAGCGATCTCCTCGTCGCTGTCAAAGCCGAGCGAGGCGCTGTTGCCGCTGTCATAGTTGATGCCGAACACGTCCGGCGGAAACGCCTCCATGAAACGGACGAGCTCGCCGGGCGGCAGATCGGATTCGAAGACGATCTTGACGGTTCTTCTTGTCAGCTGCTCGGAGCGTGCGAGCAGCACGCGCTTCAACGTATCGCTCTCGCTCTCGCGCTCGATCTTGCCGTTGTCGACCAGCGGGATCACGACGAATTCGATGCCGATGCGGCTGCAGGCGGCGATCAGGAGATCGAGGTCGGCGACGAGTGCGTCGCGCACGACGGCATCTACCTTCCAGAACGGCGCCTGCATGAAGCAGTCGCCGGTGAGGCTGGGGATGCGCACGCCGTTCTCGCGCGACAGCGCCAGAATCTCCTGCTGTCCCGGCTCGGTCGTGAGCGGGTTCTCGCGCAGCCGTTCCTGATCGATGGTCCATTCCATCCGCGTCAGGCCGAGCTCCTTCGCGCGTGGAAACTCGTCCCGCCACTCGTCCCAGGGGAACGCCTGGATTTTGCCGTCGACCAGAGTCGACAGCCGTCCCTGCATGAAGCCGATGCGTTGCAGCGTTGTGGTCACGATTTGCTATCCGAACTGATGGCGAGGCCCTTAGCGATCCAGCCGCCGTCGACGAAGATCTCCTGACCGGTCACATAGGCGGAGGCTTCCGATGCCAGGAAAACGGCGGCGCCCACCATGTCGACGGGCTGTCCCCAGCGGCCGAGCATGGTGTGGCGGCGCCTCTCTTCGTGCATGACTGGGTCGGCAAAGCTCTTTGCGGTCATCTCGGTCGCGACATAGCCCGGCGCAAGCGCGTTGACGCGGATGCCGTCGGGCGCATAGTCGGCGGCGAGCGCGCGCGTCAGCCCGGCAAGCCCCGCCTTCGCCGCCACGTAGCCCGGATTGCCGGGGAAGCCGCGGACCGAATTGATGCTGGTGACGTTGAGGATCGCAGCCGATCCCGCTTTCTTCAAGAGGGGATACGCAGCAAGGATGGTGGCGTAAACGCCGGTGAGGTCGGTCGCGACCGTGGCGCGAAAGCGCGCAAGCTCACTCTCATCAACTTTTGCGGGGAGGCTGATGCCGGCGGCGTTGACCAACGCGTCGATACGCCCGCCTTGCGCGGCGATCATGCCGAATGCGCTTTCGATCGCCTTGTCGTCGGAGAGGTCGCACGCAATTGCGGTAACGTCCTGGGGTGCGGTCCCGGAACGGCTGAGGCCGAACACCATAGCGCCCGCATCTCGCAGGCCGGTCGCGATGGCCGCGCCAATGCCCCGCGAGGCGCCGGTGACCACCGCGATCTTGCCTTTGAGCGAGAAGGCGCTGAGGTCAGGCATAGCCGTAACTTTGCATGATGGCGGCGCAAAGCTTGACGTCCTCGGGGCGGTCGATCTGGAACATCTTGTGACGCTCCATCACGTGGAAGCCGATCTTGCCGCCGAGGCGGTTATTCTGCTCGCGCAGGAGGGAGGGGATCAGGACGTAGAACGAGCCGTTCTCCAGATAACGCTTCTCGATCTGCTGCCGCATGCGTCGGTTGCGATAATCGTAGTTGATGGGCTCCGGTCCGCTTCGGCCGATCCGCCAGTTGAAATAATCCTCGACCTCGCAGACCGAGAGCAGACTGTCGAGATGGTCGCGATCGAAGGTCGCAAGCGCGTTCTCGATGTCCCCGGGTTCGCGGATCGGCGATGTCGCCTGGAGCGCGACGATCCGCTCGAACCGTCCCATCCTCTGGTCGGTCGCATCGAGCGCATGCAGCCAGGCGGATTCGGAGGAGGCGAGGTCGCCGGAAATGTCGTCGGGGCGACGCACGCCGACCGCGCCGGCGGCTTCAGCTGCGGCGAGGATCTGGTCGCTGTCCGAAGACACGGCTACCACATCGACGCCGCGTGCGGCGCGCGCCTGTTCGACGGTCCAGGCGATCAGCGGCTTGCCGCAGAGATCGAGCAGGTTCTTGTGCGGGATGCCCTTCGAGCCGCCGCGTGCGGCGATCACGGCCAGCGTCTTGCGCGCCATCAGATGTGTCCCTCGAGGCGCTCGAGCGCGGTCCAGAAACCTTCGCCCATGTTCTTGTGGCCTTGCCAGATTTCCGGAATGAAGGAAGCGCCCGGCGCGTGCTTGCGCAGCACCTGTCCGATGTCGTCGAAATCGATCTCGCCTTCGCCGATCTGAAGACCCTCGCCGTCGAGCCCCTTGGCGTCGCCGAAATGCAGATGCGCGGTGTGCGGCCCGAGCTGCGCGAGGCCTTGCGCGAAGTCGAAGCCGAAATGATTGGCGGCGAGTTTCGTGTGCGAGATGTCGACGCACATGCGCAGATCATGCTTGGCGCAGAACGCGGCGGACTCGTCCGGGAAGATAAAGATGTTCTGGTGGCGCTGGCCGCCGAAATGCCAGGGGAATGGCGCCATGGTTTGCGGCGTCAGCTCGACGCCGTCCATGTCGAGCTCGGTCAAGCTCTGCGCGAAGATGTGGTAGCGCTCGGCCTTCTCCTCCGGCGGCAGCGGCTCGTCCATGGTGAAGCCGCCGATATTGGCAACGATGGGCGGGCGCTTGGTCTTGGGGAAGTACTGCTTCAGGCCGCGGGTAATGTCGATTACCGTCTGGGTCTGCTCCAGCGAATAGCGCCGCAGCTCCTCGTCAGGCGTTGCCAGGTCCATCAGCTTGGAGCCGGCAAACAGCTCTGGCGCATGCACGACGAAGCCGAGATCATATGTGCCGGACAGATAGGCCGCGGGATCGCGCTCCATGTCGCTGTAGCTGAGATGGAATTCGATGATGTCGGGCTGGCAGATCTCCAGGAAGCGCTCGGCGTCGTGATAGCGCACCGGCACGCCCCACGGACGGTCGAAGCGGTAGCGCCGTGCTTTTGCGGCGCCTTCGTCGAGGTCACTCTGGAAGAAATAGTCGTCGGCCGCCATCGTCCGCGTCAGCTTGCGGCCGAGCAGCGCCGGCATCTTCAGCGGCGACAGGCCCTGTCCCGGGCTCTTCACCGCGATGTCGGCTTCGGTGATCACGGTGCCGGTCGAAAGGTCGCGCGCGGCCACCAGGCTCTTCGCCAGGTTTTCGCGGTTGATCAGCTCGCCCTGGCTCAGCGCGCGCTCGGCCCTTTTTTCGCCGCGCGCCGCCTCCACCTCGCGGATGCCCGAGACGAGAGCCTTGAATTCCTCCGGCTCCAGGCTCGCGGCGTGGTCCGGACCTTCCATCTCCCGGTCGAGGGTGATGTGGCGTTCGATCACGACGGCGCCGAGCGCCACCGCGGCGGTCGAGACGGCAATGCCACGCTCGTGGCCGGAATAGCCGACGACCGGATGGATCTCGCGCAACGTTTCCATGAAACGCAGATGGATGTTGTGGAGCGCGGCCGGATAGGTGCTCTGGCAATGCAGGAGCACGTAGCCGGCGTTGCGCTCGTCGAGGAATTTCGCCGCGGCCCTGATCTCGTCCGTCGTGCTCATACCGGTCGATACGATCAGCGCCTTGCCGGTGGCGGCGAGGCGCGCGAGCAGGGGCAGATTGGTGAGGTCGGCTGAGGCAACCTTGTAGGCCTGCACGCCGAAGCTTTCGAGCACGGCGACGCTGCTCGCGTCCCAGGGCGTGCAGAGATACTGGATACCCTTCGCCGCGCAGTAGTCGGCAATCTTCTTCTGCTGCGCGGTCGGAAGCTCGAAGCGCCGCAACAGATCGAGGGTATATTCGACGGCGAGGTCGTCGTCCTTGCCGGACAGGCTCGACGCACGATAGACCTCGTCGAGCTTGCGCATCTGGAACTTGGCGCAATCGGCCCCCGCAGCTACCGCCGCATCGACCAGCGCAATGGCGCGGTCGAAGTCGCCATTGTGGTTGTTGCCGATCTCGGCGATGACGTAGCAGGGTTCGCCGTCGCCCAGAAGATGGTTGCCGATGCGGACCGGTACAGGCTGTTTGGACGATGTCATCAACATTCTCGTCTCATATCCGTCTCAGGTGAATCGCGTGGGAAAGCGCGACTTCCAAGTCCGCAGCCCGTTCTCTTCGAACATGATGCGCGAACAGCTATGCCCCTGTTGTTCCAGCGCAGCGATGAGCTGGTAGCGCTCGAATGGACGAACGAAGAACATGAAATAGCCGCCACCGCCAGCGCCCAGCAGCTTGCCGCCGACTGCGCCATGCTGCTTAGCGAAATCGTAGATCGCATCGATCGCGTCTGACGAGATCTTCGAGCTCAGCTTCCGCTTGGCGTGCCAGGCCTCGTCGATCAGTCGGCCGCATTCCAGCAGCTGGCCGCGCAGCAGGTGTCGCCGGATATCGCGCGTGACCTCCTTCTGCTTGGCGGCCGCGGCGACGGCATCACTGGTCTCGTGCTGTGCCTTCTGGTCGCGGTGGATGGCGCCGGAATCGCGGCCGGAGCCGGTGTAGCAGAGCACCAGGCTCTCCTCGAGTTCGGCGATGATGTTGGGGTCGAGACGCAGCGGCACGATGGTGTTCTGGTCGGAGAAGAACTCCATGTGATTGAAGCCACCGAACACGGTGGCGTACTGATCCTGCCAGCCGCCGGGGATGTTGAGCATCAGCCGCTCGGCCTGGAAAGCCATCTCCGCGATCTCGTGGCGGTCCCACTGATCTCCACGGAATTCGTTGAAACAGCCGATGATGGCGGAGGTGACCACCGCCGAGCCGCCGAGGCCGGAACCGACGGGGAAGTCGGCGGAGACTTCGAGTTCGAACCCGTAAGCCGGCTTGATCAGGCGCACGACGGACTTGATCAGGGCAAGATCTCCGTCCGTTCCGAGCTCTGCGAGGTTGTCCGCCTCAATCGTGCGACGGAAATCGTGCGAATAGATCCGGATGCTGGAATCGTTCCGCCGTCGCAGCGTCGCATGCGCGTACATCTTGATCGTGGCGTTGATGACCGCGCCGCCGTCATTCGCCACGAAATAGTGCGTCAGATCGGTGCCGCCGCCGGAGAAGGAGATGCGGACCGGCGAGCGGGCGCGCGCGAACACCTCGCTCTCCTCGGACAGGTTGAACAGCTCGCGGCTGAAGACGTCGACCAGCCGTCCTTCGGCATCGAGCATCGGCACCACGTGCACACGCTGATCGAGCAGCTTCAGAATTTGCTCGCGTGGTCCACCGGAGCGCGCCCAGACGAAGTTGCGATTGACGCAGGTCGCTACCTGATCGTGGATAGTGAGGCCCGTCAGCATGCGCCTGCGGATGTCGCCGTCGGTTACCGCGCCGACGATTCGTCCGCCCGCATCCTGTGCGAACAAAATGCCGAGCATGTTCGCATTGAGGCGCCGGAAGGCTTCTTCAATGGTCTCAGTCTCGGCGATGGTGACGTGGCTCTTGTCTGCCAAGCTATCGGGTCCAAAAAGTGTAGGCAATTCCGGCCCTTATCCCCAAGGGTCGGCGAGCGGTTGAGGCCGTTGATACGGCAGGGGGGGCCATGATGCAAGGCTTCTGCGGGTCCAGCGAACCGCATCCTGGCCGGAGCGCTGGCCGCCCAAGCCCGCTCAAACGGATCGCTTATATCTTGGTCCGGAATAGCGCCATCCGGCGAGGGACCGTCGAGATGCAACCCGATCTTGCCGCGGCAGCGATCCTAATCGTGCCTAGGGAGGAACTTCAGGGGGCGGCCGTGCCGCGTGCGCGAGAGGAGCCTGGGCCTGACGCGCTGAGCCATGCGGCGCGGCCTCAAGCCGACGCAGGCCCGTCAGATCTTTGGCCGGGCGCGGCTGCGCACTGGTCGGAATGCCTGGAATTGGCTATTGCGACAGTCCCGTGTCGTGCCGCGAATGGTTGGGGCATCCTCCGATATCGGGTTGTAGAAGGACGTTGCCTGCGTGCATTCTCTCCAATCCCTGCCGGATAAATCGGGTCGATCTCCGGGAGCGGGGCGAGCCTCGCCCGATGCCAACGCCGTTTGCTTCGCCGCGAGTTTCGCGTGCGCGATGTCGGCAACGTCAGGCGCATTATGCGCGATCGTACGAAGCCCTTTGGGGAGCCCGCACTGGTTCGTGATCGTGAAGGCGTTCCTGCTGCTGGCAGCGCTCGTCTCGTGCGTCGTGGTGTTGGCCCGCAGGAGCGGACTGCAACAGCGCGCAAGCCTCGGCAGCATGGTTCTCGCGATCATCGCGGTGATGTTCATGCCGTGCCTGGCGTTGGTGAACCGCACTATTGCCGATATCCTCGTCTACCCGATCTTGCTCGCGGCAATAGCTGCAGGGGCTTTGCGTGCAGTAGCGCTGGCGCGGAGCATGGCTCGGCGTACGTTGATGCTGGCCATCGTGTGTGGCTGCGGCGCGGGGATTGGCTACTTCTTCGTCGTGAACTCGCGAGGTTATGCGACCGTCCTCACGCCGGAACAGACGTTAACGGGCCTGCAGCACCTCGACACGCTATTTCATGCGTCCATCGCCAACATGCTGGTCAAGTATGGCGTGCTGAGCACGGGCCTCGATGGGCTTGCACACATCAAGTACCATTTCCTGTCTCACATATGGTTGGGCGGTCTGGGTCTATGGCTCCGTGTCAGCACGCTTGAAGCGTACTACATCGCCGCGCAAGTCGTCGCCATTCCACTGTTGTTGTTCTGCCTGGTCTCGTCAACCAATCTGCTTCGGCAATCCAGCGCAGGACCGATAGATAGTGCACTGATCACTTTGGTGCCCCTCCTGTTTCTCCTCACCGTCGATCTGTGGGGTTGGACATCGTATCTCGTTTCCGAATCCTATTTCCTTGCGTTGATATTGTTCCTGCTTGGCCTGCCGTTGTTGGCGGAAATCGCTTCGGACCATTTTCGCTTGCGCCCGAGCTTGGAGGTCGCTGCCCTCGTCGTGATCGGCGTCCTGATGTTGCTGTCCAAGATCTCCGTGGGGGCTATTTATTGGGCCGCCACAGGCTTTCTGCTGTGGCGACAGCTGGGTCTCACTTTGCTGAATCTGCTCGGGCTTGCGATTCCTATCCTTCTGCTGGTCGGAACCTGCGCCGCTTTCACCTCTCCGGATTCCGGAACCTATCTGCATGCTCTGCGCCCGCTGAGCTTTGTCCGCGAGTATCCGCAAGGCGCCTTGCCGAACATAGTGGCGAACCTGATGCTTCTGTGCGTGGCGTGGCCAATTTGGCGGTCCGGTTCGGGTCAGCAAAAGAAATTGGCTGAGGTGTTTGCAATCGTTGCGATTGGCGGACTGGCTCCGGCTCTTCTGCTCGATCTCGCGGGTGGTGCCGCCTATTATTTCGTGAATGTCGGCACCTGGGCGTGCATCGTGTTTGTAAGCGCCCATTTTGTCCCGAGTGTCGGAGGTCGCCGCCCTGGCTTTGCGGGACCTGCTGTTGTTCTTTTCGCCATTCTTCTGGTGGCGCTGGCGACTGACGAAAAGAGGAGCAGCCTTCGAAAATTTGCAGCTCAATTCGAAGAGCTACGGGCCCGAGTCGGGGTGCTGATTGGCGATCCGGGCGTTGCAGCACTTCCGCCTTGGCGACGAGTTGTTGCGCTTCTTGCTCCGGGCGACCCGGTTCGACGAAAGCTGGCCGAAGATCTGAAGCGCACGCCTGGAGCGCAGGCAAGGCAAACGCTGGTGTCACTAGGGGTGATGGACAATCTGCGCACCGCTGTCTTTGTACCTCCGGACAATCAGGCCTTCTGGTCCACATATCTCGACTGCCGGGGCAATCCGTTGTTTGTTCCTGCTATTCTCGGTGTGCCGATGCTCAAGGGACTCAATCCTGCAGGCCTAAAATGCGCACGAGATCCATTCTACAGCTTTGCGGCTTACAGGCCTGACGCCATTTCCGAGGTGTCGACGGACCTGCAGCTCTGCGCCCGAGCTGCGGAGTTGGGGCTTCGTTGGGTGGTTGTTCTGATGACCCCGACCGCCGGCCGCAAGATCGAATGCCGGACCGAATGAACTCTAGGGCTGCTTCGCAACGACCACGCCCAAATCAAAGATCTCGGGAATGGTCGTCTTCCAGGCTGGCAACGGATACACGTAGGAATTCGAAACGGGAATCCCGCTCTCTTCATATAGAGAGACGAGTTCGTTCAGCGGGCGCAAGAAACGGCCCGCCTCCATGCCGCCAATGATCTTCCGCGGAATCGATGCGTTTGGATGAACCGGAAGCGGATCGTAGGACATTATTGTCGCGTTTGGCCCGGCCAGCCGCTTGGCCTGGCGGACAAGCTCCAGCGATGTTGCTCGATCGACGTGATGCAGGACTCCCGCGATCATTACGTAATCGAACTTGCGATTGAGCGCTTCCAACGGCTCGGACGTGAACTTCAGGGTATCGAGGCGCTTATTGGCGATTTGCAGCGCTCTCTCATCGATATCCTGGCCGAGAAAATCGTTGGTGCGACCTGCAAAGGCTTCCGACACATTCCCGACGGAACAGCCGATCTCCAAGACGCTGCCGCCGGGATAGTGGGACAGGGCAAGCCGTTGCTTCCCATATGTTCCGCCAATCAGCTTTTGCGCTGCCAGCCAAAAATGCAAATACATTGAAATCCTCGTTGTTCGCCGCGATTCAGTGCGGCACACGCGCTGTCATGCAGTACTGCGCGCCAAGAGGGAGCCAGCCGAGGCTCGCCTCCAGCTCGTGGAAGAAGGGGGTATCGAACGGGGTGAAGATGATGAATTGCCGCTTCGCGTTGACCAAGCCTGCGGCTCGAAACAACTTGGCGAGGCGGCCCGAACGGAGCAGCACCGCGTTCTGGTCGAACGGACAACTCCTGACGATCTTCTGCGTCAAAGGATTGAGCGGATTGTGCTCGATAACGATGACAAGCCCGCCCGGTCGGACGACACGGGCCGCCTCCACAAGAAATGCTTTCCAGTCGTTCGGCGGCACATGATGCATCACGGCGATCGCGTATGCCGCGTCGAAGCTGCGATCCGGGTAGGGAAGCTGCACACCTTCATAAACGTCATAATGAACGTCCGGGTTGGCGGCCCGCGCCTCCTCGATCACCGTACCGGCGACGTCGATTCCCGTGAGGTTGATGCCGGACTGCGCGGGCCGCAGATGGGGATGGATGAGACCTTGTCCGCAGCCGATGTCCAGCACGTCGAGTGGCTGCGATGGCGCCATCTTGCGCTGAGAGCGGAAGGTGGCGAACGCGTCAAGCAGGTAGCGTGCCTTCGCCCGTGTGAAGAAATCCTGAGGCTGACCGCTGAAAGCGACCGCATTGTCAATCTGTTGGCTGTAGCCCTCGCGGTATTGGTCGAACTCTGTCATCGTTGTTGCCTTGTCTCGATCCGGCGAGGAAGTACGTCAGCCGCGTCGCTGGTGTAGGCGCAAGACCCTGTATGCTGCGCCAGACGGCCCAGGGACAAGTCCGGCACGTTGACGCTATGCTCGATCACCGTCGTCGGCCGCGACCGTACCTGATTGTAGATGCGCCCGACATATTCGCCGATGATGCCGAGAAAGATGGCGTTCAGGCTGATGCCGAACAGCAGCAGCACGGTCGTCGTAGCAAATCCCGCCGGCCAGTTGATGCCGAAGAGCAGCCGGGAGAAGATGTAGAAGAAGCTCGCGAGACAGGTCAGCAACGAGATTCCCAGTCCGACAAAGGCTGCAAGGCGAAGCGGGAAGATCGAATGGGTGATCAATCCGTCGACCGCCAGCGCAATCAGTTTCCCGAGCGGGAATTTGCTGACGCCCGCCTGCCGGGCTTGTCGGTCATAGGCGACGCCGACCTGCTTGGTGGCGAGCAGCGAGGTCAGGCCGCGCGTATAGGGCGCGACGTCGTTGATCAGATGGAGCTGATCCAACACGGACCGGTCGATCAGCCTGAAATCGCCGCTGTCGAGCATCAGATTGTCGTCGGACAAGCGTTTGAGCAGCCGGTAGTAGAATCGCCGCGCCCATTGCAGCAGCTTGCTCTCTTGCCGAAAGCGCCTGATGCCCACGACGACGTCGTGACCCTGCTCCCACAGTTCCAGGAATTGAGGGAATACCGACGGCGGATCCTGGAGGTCACAGTCGATCTGGATGGCGGCGTCTCCGGAAGCCAGACGGTAGGCCGTCAGCACGGATCTCTGGAAGCCGAAGTTCCTGGCAAAGCGCACTGCACGGACGCGCGGGTCCGTCGCAGCCAGTTCGGAGATGATCGCGATCGATGCGTCGGTGCTGTGGTTGTCGGTGAAGATGATCTCGAACGTGTAGCGATCCTTCATCTGCTCGAAGACATCGCGAACGGCTTCATACGCCCTGCGGATATTCCCTTCCTCGTTGAAGACGGGAATCAGGATCGAAATGAGCTTGCGGTCGCTTTCGACAGACGTCCTGCGCATTACTTGTTTTGTCCCGTTCGTGCTGAAGGAGCTTCGTCCGAGCGGCGATGTCAGCAGGAAATGCTAGTACCAGATGCCGCGCACCGCGCAAAGCCATCCGGATTTTTCCCACGGCAAATTATGCAATGTTGCGAAGGACATATGCTTGATTAATGAGGGACGTTCCAGTAAGGGTCGCCCGGCGCGCTCAACGTCGTGCCACCGCTTGCGGGTGCCGTATTCCGGAAATTTGCAGTAATCCGTTGTCGCGATTAAGGTTCCGAATGCCCAACGCTTCACATCATGATATCCCGACCGGAAAACTGACGCGCTGTCAGGTTTGCGGCTCAGAACGGCTCGAGCTCGTGATCGACCTCGGTCACCAGCCTCTGTGCGATTCCCTTCCCTCGAAGGCACAGCTCGATGGCCCCGAGACCAGCTATCCGCTGCGTCAAGTCTGGTGCCGGGATTGCTCGCTGTCGCAGATCGACTACGTCGTTCCGCCGGAAGTCGTATTCCATCCTGAATACCCGTATCGCTCGGGCATCACCAAGGAGCTCGCGGTCTATCAGGATGCATTCGTTCAGGATGCGGTTGCAGACCTCGGGCTCAAGCCGGACCAACTCGTCGTCGACATTGGATCCAACGACGGGACGTTGCTGTCCGGTTTCAAGCGGCGCGGCATGCGAGTTCTCGGCATCGAGCCGACCAACATCGCACGCATCGCGCGGGAGCAGGGCGTCGACACGCTACAGGCTTTCTTCGACGAGGAAACCGCGCGCAAGGTCGTGGAGACGCACGGCCAGGCCAAGGCGGCGACAGCGACCAATGTCTTCGCGCATGTGGCGCAGCTCGGTGGCTTCATTCGCGGCCTGGAACGGCTGCTTGCGCCCGATGGCGTCTTCATTCTCGAAAACCACTATCTGCTCGACGTCATCGAAGGCGGCCAGTTCGACACGATCTACCACGAGCATCTGCGCACCTATTCGCTGAAGTCGATCGTGAAGCTGTTCGAATTTTTCGATTTCACCTGTGTCGATGCACGTCGCGTCAGTCGCTATGGCGGCAACATCCGCGTCTACGTGGCGAAAGGGCGCGGGCGCCCGGTCAAGCCTGCCATCGCCGAGCTTTTGAAGGCCGAGGATGATTTCGGCCTATCGCGTCCGGAATGCTACGAGGCCTTTCGCGCGCGCGCCGAGAAGGTCAAGACCGATCTGCTCGAGGTTGCGCTCGACTGCAAAAGGAAGGGGCTCAGCTTCGTTGGCAATTCTTGTCCTGGCCGCTGCAGCACGCTGCTGAACTACGTGGGTATCGATCGGATGCTGATGCCTTACATCTGCGAGCAGCCCACGTCTCTCAAGCTCGGCCTGCACCTGCCCGGAAAGCAGATCCCGATCGTCGACAACGAGCGCCTGATCCGAGAGCAGCCGGACTATGTGGTACTGCTGGCTTGGCATTACGGTCAGCCGATCGCCGAACAATTGCGGGCCAGGGGACTGAAGTCGAAATTGGTCATGCCGCTGCCCGAGGTCCGCATACTCCCGGATTGAGCGGTGCGCCGGAGATCAAGCCGGTCTGCGCGGGGCTAGGAATGGTGTCATGAAAGCGATGATCCTGGCCGGAGGACTCGGCAGTCGCCTCAGCGAGGAGACCTCCGTGCGACCGAAGCCGATGGTGGAGATCGGCGGGCATCCCATTCTCTGGCACATCATGAAGATCTACTCGTCGTTCGGCATCAACGACTTCGTGGTCTGCCTTGGATACAAGGGATACCTCATCAAGGAGTATTTTTCGCATTATCTGCTGCACACCTCCGACGTCACGATCGATCTCAAGAACAATCAGATCGACTTTCACGCCAGCCGATCGGAGCCATGGCGCGTGACGCTGGTCGACACCGGGGCGGAAACCGAGACGGGCGGTCGTATCAAGCGGGCGCTGCCTTATGTCCGCGATGACGAGGCATTCTGCCTGACTTACGGCGACGGCGTCGCCGATATCGACATCGCAAGATTGGTCGCATTTCATCGCTCGCACGGCAAGCTTGCGACGGTCACCGGCATTCGTCCGCCGGGAAGGTTTGGTAGCCTCCAATTGGAGGACACCGTCGTGAAGGGCTTTACCGAGAAGCCGCTCGGCGACGGCGGATGGATCAATGGCGGCTTCTTCGTGCTCAGCCCCCGCATCGCGGAGCTGATCGCCGGTGATTCCACGATCTGGGAGCGCCAGCCGCTCGAGCGCCTGGCCGCGACCGGAGAGCTTCGCGTATTTCGCCACGAAGGGTTCTGGCAATCCATGGACACATTGCGAGAGCGCAACCTGCTCGAAGGGCTTTGGAAGGGGGACAATCCGCCGTGGCGCGTGTGGAGGTAAACCCGGACTTCTGGCGGGACCGGCGTGTCCTCGTGACCGGTCACACCGGTTTCAAGGGCTCCTGGCTAAGCCTGTGGCTGTCCACCATGAGTGCGCGCGTTTTCGGCTTCGCTCTGGCGCCCCCGACCTCGCCGTCCTTGTTCGAGCGAGCCGAGGTCGGGGCTGTCGTAGACGATACAAGGGGCGATGTCAGGGACATCGAAGCGTTCTCCCATCTGCTGGCAAGGAGCAGGCCCGACGTCGTGTTTCACCTGGCGGCACAATCGGTCCTGCGGGAATCCTATGTTGATCCGGTCGGCACCGTTGCAACCAACGTGATGGGGACGTTGAATGTGCTAGAGGCGGTGCGCCAGCACAATCTCAAGACAAAGGCGCAACGATCGGGCGACGGCGTCCGTTCGCTCGTCGTCGTCACCAGCGACAAGTGCTACGAGAACCGGGAATGGGTATGGGGTTATCGCGAAGACGAGGCGATGGGGGGGCACGACCCCTATAGCACCAGCAAGGGTTGTGCCGAGTTGCTGCTGACTTCATACAATCGCAGCTTCGCCGAGCCACCCGCAGCCTCGGGCCGCGCCGGCAACGTCATCGGGGGCGGCGATTGGGCCAAGGACCGTCTGGTCCCGGACGCGGTTCGTGCCTTTGCGGCGGGACGTTCTCTCGAAGTGCGTCGCCCGCGGGCCATTCGTCCGTGGCAGCACGTGCTTGAACCGCTCTCGGGCTATCTGCTCCTGGCGGAGGCCCTCTCGGACCAGGGCGCGGCCGTCGCGCAGGGCTGGAACTTCGGCCCCGGACCGGAAAGCGAGCAGCCGGTGGTGCACCTTGTGGATACGCTGGCGGCGATCTGGGGTGACGGGGCTCGGTGGCTGCATGCGGGCGGCGACGAGTTGCACGAGGCGACGTTCCTGAAGCTCGATTCGTCAAAGGCGCGTACGACGCTCGGCTGGCGACCTCGGCTCGGATTCGACGAGGCGCTGAAACTGACTGCCGATTGGTATAAGGCGGATTTGGCGCGGCCGGCATTCTCGATGCAGGAATTCACGATCGGACAGATCCGCGAATACCGCGGCGCGGTCTGACCAAAGGGCGAACGGCTCGCTCCGGACGGCGTCAGAGGAGTGACATGAGCGGACTCACGGTGGCCTTGGTCGGAGGAGGAAGGTGGGGGCGGACGCATGGCTCCATCCTTGCACAGCTTTCCGACCGCGTTGGGCGCGTGCTGTGGGTCTCACGCCACGAGAGGGAGGCCGTAGATGCATTTCTCGGCAACCTACCAGGAGCACGCGATCGATTCACGCTAGTCGAAAGCCTGGAGACAGCGTTGGCCCTAAGCCCTGATGCCGCGATCGTTGCGACACGCGCCAGCGAACATGCGGAGACCGTCGGCACCCTGCTTCGTGCTTCCGTGCCGACGCTGGTCGAGAAGCCGCTTGCGCTAAGCGTAGGGACGGCAAGAGGTTTGGTCGGCCTGGCAGCCATCCGCGACGTTCCGCTTCTCGTCGGGCTCCATCTACTTACGGCGCCGTTCCTGCATCATTTCCTTGCTCTCTCGACCGGGCGCTCCTTGGCCGCCGTCGAACTGGAATGGCAGGATTCCGAGCAGGAGATTCGGCACGGCATCGTCAAGTCAACTAACCTGACCACGCACAAGGTTGATGAGATCATGCCGCATCTGTGGTCGATGCTGCATCTCGTAAATGATTGCGGCAAGCTGCAAGTGGACAAGGTAACACCGCTGGGGCGAGGCGCAGTCGAAGTGGAGATCGGCATGGGTGGCGCTCGCGCAACCCTGCGGTTTGGACGCAGAGCTCCCGAACGCCGCCGCCGGATGCGGCTCGAGTTTCGCGATGGCGGTTATGCGGAGCTCGACTTCACCATTGAGCCCGGCTTGATCATCCTCGACGGTGTTCAGCAAGCGACCTTCGAATCGAACAGCAAGTTCGGACCGCTGGGCGTCGAACTTGCCGGCTTTCTGGACATGGTGCGACTGCGGCCCGACGTTTCGTCCTTTCCGCAAGCGGCATCCCGCTGTATCGGGTCTGTCGAACTGGCTGAAGCGGTGCGCGCGCAGTTGCTCGTCGAGGAGGCGAGAGCCGTAGCGGACCGGCTCGCGCGTGGCCGCGGGATGAGAGATCCCGATGTCTTGGCTTGGCTTGTCGACAACATCGCACCTCTCCTGGACGTTCGCGAACCACGAAGCGGGAGCGCGAGGGCGGAGCTTGCGGACATGATCATCGACGCGCTCGAGGCTGTGACATCATCAACCCATGTTCAGGACCGTAAGTTGCATTCTATCATTGCGGTAATTCGGCAGTCGGACTTCTTCGGATATCTGAGGCAGGACCGGCCAGATTAGCGGCGTCGTCACGCCCGCCGCGACAAGTTGCCCGTTGTTTCGGCGTTCATGCTGCATTCAGCACCATCCGGCGATGCTGCAGTGCCCAGGAGAAACAAGATGCTGCTGACCACGATTGCGACAATCCTTGCTCTCTATGGAGCTCCAGCGCCGCTGGCCGAAAGCCCCGATCGCGCCCTCGAGGTACAGTATCGGGTGCCGAGACATCCGCCCCCTTGCGGGCATGGCTGGGACTTGAGCGCTCGAGACGGCTTTTGTTATCCGAACGGTTACCTGCCTCCCCAAGAGCAGGAGGCACGGCATCGATATTATCGCCCGCGATACGACGGGCCAGAGTACTATGATGAAACTCCGTACCGCTCCCACGGGATGCGCAGACGACCGGTCCCCTGTGGTCACGGCGCCGACCTCGACATTCGTGATGGTCGCTGTTACCCAAACGGGGCGGTTCCACTTCAATTCCAGAACCGGCCAGAGAATTATTACTACCGCCGCTATTGAGGTGCGAACGCTTTTGGAACTCGGAGCGATCAGGTGGGCCGATGATACGTCCAATCCGGGCCGACTCAGAATAAGTTCTTCGGTCGGTACCCTTAGAACTTGCCGCTCGTCCGCGATTGACTCTAGGCGACCTCGATCTATCGGCAAACCGGCAACCTACGAGCCGTGCAGCTTCTCTTAGACATACCAGGATCGAGAGTACGGTCCGTTATCTTGGCATCGAGGTTGACGACGCTCTCGAGAAGCGCAAGTGATGGTATGCCAGAGCGGAAGAGGCCGCCAAATGGGACGTCCTTAGTCAAGGTCGGGAGTTATCGATGGCTTCTCAGGTCGTCGATTTGTACCGAATGCCCAATCACTTCGTCATTCACACGAGAAAGCTACTGTGACCCCTATGTCGCAGCCGCCAAAAAAAAGATCGTAGTACGCCAAGTCTTCTTGTCCTTACCTACAAGCCACTGTTGGATGCGAGCAAAAGGTGACGAAATGAGCACGTTTGACGCCGTGACTGGCTCTGATCCTTCGCGCAGCCGACGAGCACTGTTCGCAGTCCTCGTGGGGTTCACGATATTTGCGCTGTGCTTCTACGGGATCTTTTACCTTTACGATTATCGAGACGGCGATTCGATTGCACCTACGTCCATCAAGCTCATCAAAGATTTGGTGTGGACGATTGTACTGCTGTTTCTGCTTTCCATCAACACTACTCGGGCTCGCATAGTCGACCATCTGAGGCAGCCTTACAACCTAGTTCTGCTGACATTCTGCGCTTGGCTGGTCGCTGTTAAAGTCGTTGAGGTGTTTGCGTATGGCAATTACAACACCATACTGCTTACGTTGAAGAACGCTATTCTATACGCCGCGATGGTGCCGCTGCTGGGTATGCTTTGTGCAGAAGCAAAACGCAGCCTGGTGAAGTATGTTTCCGTCGTTTTTGTTGCCGTTGCCTTCATCCAAGCCATCTTCTCTGCCGCGCTTTTTGCGTCCTATCCCGAGTATTCATTTTGGAGAGATGACCCATACAATGGGTTCAATCCTTTCGTTGGGCTTTTTTCAAATCCCAATCGATTTGGTTTGTTTCTCAATTTGGGGGCCGCCGTTCTGTGCGGGTTTCTGTTAATTTCACCCCGTAAGGAGGCGTTCTTTGCTGCGGTCGGCCTAATCCTGCTAGCGCTGAGCATTTTCTATACCGCGGCACTGTCTCAACTTGTCGTGTATTTCGGCTTGCTTACTTACGCGACAATCGTTGCCGCTTGGACGATGGGCAGGCTGTGTCTCAGATTTTCGGCCATCACCCTGACTTCCGCTATAGTCATAGGCCTAGTTGGCCTTAACTGCAAAAGCCCGCTCCCCGACGCGTCACATAATGAATCAGCCCTAGCGTGGGATTTGAGGAACCTGGCCGCTCTTGCAGTAAACGGTCAAACTCTCGATGGAAAGTCGTTTCACTTCACCTCGGATTCCATTGTGAACCGGATGAAGGAAATTGGTGATTTGGGCGAGAGCTTTGCCCAGAACGCGTCCTCTCGGCAAAGCGGAGACAATCGAGGGCTGAAGCAACGGCTTGTTGGTCTTCCTGATCACATGGCGCCGTCAAGCCAAAGCCAGTTTGCTTACATCTATTTCAGATATGGGCTAATCGGTGTTGTTTTGTTTGCTGGTGTGCTAGCCGTCCCCGCCATTCGAGGACTTCTCGGGCTGACAAAATGCGCCGGTAGGGATGATTCGTATCGAATGCTGTTTTGTTATCACCTGTGTCTGGTCGCATTCATAGCCACCTTTTTAGGCGACAATGGCTTGTTGGACTTTCCTACAAACTTTTTGTTGTTTTTTGTGCTTTTTGCCAATCAATCTTTGTTCGATCCGGCCATCACTTAAAAGATGGCGTGACTCCAAAGGTAAGGAGCCTGAGCGCTTGAAGTGGGTTTGACGACCTTGTCCGTAATTTTGATTTAGCAGGCGTCATTTTACTTCAAGCCCTGCCCATTCGGTTCGATCCCTGACGCGCGCCGCACCTATGCAGTCTTCCTTAATGGTCAATGCTGGCAGATTAGACGGGCTGCAGGTAGCTAGGGCACTCGCGGCGCTGGTCGTCGCCTACTATCACTCCTTCGCGATCTTTAGTACGTGGCCCCTTGCCAATTTTTTTCCAATCCCTGGATTGAAAGAGCACGGATATCTCGGTGTGAATTTCTTCTTTGCTATATCCGGTTATGTAATCAGCCTTGTTTGCGACAAAGATAACTTTTCCGTTCGAGAGTTTCTGGCAAGAAGATTTTTCCGGCTCTACCCAGTCTATTGGTGTGTCGTGCTGGCCGCGATCCTTGTGAAGTTGTTGGGAGTGTCCTTGCCGAGGCAGATTGAACTTATTCCCATCCTTTACTCGATGACACTTTTGCCACACGAAGGATCAGACTCGTTCATGATCATTCCTGTAGCATGGTCACTTGAGTTCGAGATTATGTTTTATCTGCTTGCTGCGCTCGTGGTCCCATTTCTTCGGATTTGGGGCTTGGCTGCGGTTCTTGCATGTCTAATCGTTTGGGCCTACGCCGCGCCGCCCGAAATTTTCACCTTTCACCTAGTTCGCACCCTGCATTCTGACTTTCTCGCTGGTGTGCTAGCATACCTTCTTAGAAAGCCGCTGCGTTACATCCCGCCGCTTGTTCTGATTCCTTGTGGCCTGTTCGGCTACTATTGTGCGGTTGTTCTACTTGTACCTTTTTCCGGGTCACTTGGCGGGTTACTCGCCGTTAGCGCGCTTGCAAATGCAAAGTGGCGATGGGACCGATGGCCGCTGCGCCTGCTAGTGAGGGTGGGCGACGCATCGTATTCAATGTACCTTCTTCATTGGGTGATGATCTATGTTTTCGTAACGGTGATTGCCAAGATCGGCGTACCGCCAGCTTGGAGTGCAGAGCCGATCCGGTTTGCCTTTCTCGGCGTCTGTTGTTGGCTCTCGTTCCAGGCATTCCGATACATAGAACGGCCAATGATTGAACTCGGCAATCGGCTGGTGCTAGGCAGAAGTTGGTCAGTTGCCCTATTTCGCTTGACGCGATGAACGCCCGCAAAGCGAGATATTGGCTTCGTGGTCGCTCTCTGCGCAGAACAGGCAACGAAACGTAACGGTTGGCCTCATGTGCGCGACTCCGATCCTTTGAGCTTGCTATCGTTGGTGCGCATATCGATGCGTTCGAGTTCTGCCCCGCACCACCCCGATGGGCTGATTGAGCGATACCGTATCCTCTGCAACTGTCGCAAGCCGCAGCCGGGCATGATTAGAGCTCTCCTCGGGCGCTACCCAGTGGATATCGATGATAGCTTCATGATCGGGACAAGCGCTGCGGCGCAGGCAGCCCGCATCGCAGCCTATCCATTCAATGGGTCTAACCTCCAACCTTTATCGCTCCGCTTTTATCGGCTCGGTCCCATGGTCCTTCGCAGCAACAACTGTCGCATCATCGAGGCGCGGGAACGGAGGATTGATGCTGTCGATTTGCGATCAGAAGCTCGGCCGATTGCGAGCTAGCAACATCAAACGGGAGAGTTGGCGTCTAAGCGACAGATTGAAGCCAATCGCGCAAACGCAGCGAAGAGTACCGGCCCGCAAACAAGCGCTGGGAAAGCAATAGCAAGCCGCAACGCTTATCGGCATGGATTATCTCGTTGGGACGAAGCCGCTGGTTTGGGTTTCGATGGGTTCGATGCAGTTCTTCCCGAAGAGCTCAACGGCGCGGATATGGACTTCAAGATCTGGCTCAAGCCAGGAATCGACAGGATCGGCTGCGAGCTCTGAGGCTAGGTCTGATCCTAACCGTGGTTGAGGGCGCTGAACCTAGCAATTGAGATTTTTGTGAGCGGATGAAGAAGGTTGCGCTTTCGCGGCAGCGGCTCAAACGCGTGAAGCGGTACAACGTATGAGGATCACAACAGATCGAGGCCATAGAGACTGGAACCGCAAAGTACCCGCTCAAGCCGGGAAACATCGTCCGATTGGACGGTTCGCGTTCCTCTGCTAATATTTCAAAGTCTTGGAGGCTGTATGAACTACATTTTCCCACTGCTGGCCGTCGCCATCACCATCGGCCTTTTTGTGGTCTACGCGATGGTGCGGGAGAATTTTCGCCGATCCCGGCCCGTGGATGAAGTTCCTCGCTGGCCGGATTCCAGTCTGAGGTAGGCGCACCAGTGACTTACGTCGGCATATCGCTAGAGAACCGGCCTACGAGGGTCAGCGGTCGCCAAACGGCTCGAATCGAAAAAACCGAAATTTCGCTTGCGCCGTCGGGCAAAACAGTAGTTTATGAGGTGCTGGTCTAGCCGTAAATGGAGCCCAGCCAATGGCCGACGAATGCAAGGCTTTGTCCGATCTGCCGGAACTAGCTAAGCTTAACGGAGAATTCCGAAGGAACTACGGGAAGCTTCTTGGAGCTTTCTTGTATCTGCGTTCGATCAGTGCCGCCCGTGGACGGTCCTGGTTTTGGACCGCTTTGCTTTCAGCCGTTTGCTCCGCCGCGCTGGCGTGGCTGGGGAAGCAGGGTATCTCGCTATGAGCCGCAGGTGACAGGCTGGGAAATAATTGGCCGTCGGCGCTGCATGATTTATGCCGCGCTCTCTCAATCAAACGGCGGTGCGACTCACGACCAGGCGAGCGATTTTCTCCAAGCGCTGCGGCGAACTCTCGCCTGCAAGATGCAGACGTGCTCTCGAGGGGCCCGTCAAACCACCCCGCCGAAGTCGATGCCTTCTTTGGCGAGCTTCTCAGCTTCCTCTGCGGAAGCGGTGGGCTTCGTGTCGAGGTAGGGGTGCTCAGATGCCGGCAGGATGGTGCGGATGTTCTGGCCATCCGCCCGCGTAATGCGGGCAACCCAGCCCCTATGGCCGTGCTCAAATCGCTGGATGTGATACTGCTTGTACGTAATCATGACTCTTGAACGCAACTGAGACTAAAACAGAACCGCTTTAGCTAAAATGATGTCGCCGCACAATGGGTCTGAAGCCGAGTTAGGATCAGCCTAAACTGCCGCATTCCCAGCACCCCAGGTTAATAGAAAAGCCCGCCGACCTGTGAGCCGGCGGGAGTAGCTGAGATTGCGACCGGTTCAGGTCGCCAGTAGACCCCTAGCACCGCGGATGGTCAGTGTGAAGGCGGACCGCAACCTGTCGCCCAGCTGGCTGCTCTTATTTGCTGAGCTGACATCGTCAATTGCCAGATATAGCCTTCTGGAAGCAGCCGTTTTCGCGTCGAGGAAAAGATGAAACGAGCGCTTGCCATTGCGTTGCTAATAATTCTCCCAACGACATGCCTACACGCCGGTTCAACAATCGTCGGCGCCGGCTCGCAATCCTGCACCAGCTGGATGAATAGAAGGAAGAACCCGGTCGTCAAGGCAGCGTTCGAATCCTGGGTTGTGGGCTTCGTTAGCGGGCTAAATGTCAGTGCTGAGAAGGACATCATCGGCGGTGGTGATTTCACCGCCATAGTGGCTTGGATGGACCGGCGTTGTATGTCCCACCCTATGGATCAAATTGGAATTGCGGCTCTAGACTTGGCGATGGAGTTGGCGGGTCAGACGTCCAATCGCTAAGGTCAGGCTGCGATCTCTCATTTTCAGGCAGTTAGATCCTAGCTCGCTGTTCCCGAAGGCGTGCTGGATTCGGCGCAAGCGAGCGCGTCTTGGTTTCCCTAAATCTGCGTGGACACCCTGACAGATGATGTGGAAAGTTTAGGTGCCCACTTCCTTCAGGGATCTCCCAGTCGGCCCAGCGTCCGTTGAAGCTCGCGGAAGCAATTCGGCCCGATCCTTACGGCTAGCTCCTCCTCGCTTTCGGCAATCGCCGGTCGCAAGCGACCTAACAGTTCGGCGCCGGCTTCGGTCAAATAGAGCACATAGTAGCGCCGATTGGCCGCTGAGGTAGAGCGCTGTACTAGCCCGCGCCGCTCCAGCTGGTCGACCAGCCTCCCGAGTCCAGCGCGCTCGATCGATAGCGATTGCGCGATGGCGAGCTGATTGGCGCCTGGATTGGCTTCGATCAACGATAGGACGAAGAATTGCGACGGGCCGATCTGAAAGGCGGCAAGCCGCCGGCTGACGTCTTTGAAGACCATTAGCTGGGTTCGCCGGATGCGATAGATGAGTGATTGAGACATATCTGCGGAGGCAAGCAGCGCCGGCGCCACGGATTTTGTCGCTGCGCTGTTGCGCGACGGCTTTACTTCGGGCGCAGTCTGCTGGATTCTTTTGGCGAGCCGTCTGCCACCGCCCTGGTCTGCTTTCATTGGGACGATCCTCACAAGCGCGGGGCAGGAGTATCCGACCGGGCTGTCCGCCTCGGTTGCAGAGTGTATCGCAGAGCATCCGGATCGAAAAGCGATCGGCACCTTGCAGGCCGCTCCGTTCAGTCGGCGCCAAACTCTTCTTCCTGCCCAAATCCTGGCCCCGATCTGAACCCGATCGAGCTGCTTTGCCAAGCTCAAGCACCTGCTCCGCAAGGCGGCCGCGCGAACCCTCGATGCGGTCTGCCGGGATCGGCCAAGCACTCGATGCCTTCACCCCCAAAGAATGCGCCAACTACCTCAAAAATTCAGGCTATCAAACCGAATGCCATCACGCTTTAGTTCAAGTTCTGCTGGATGGAACGAAGCGCTCCGTCACCTTGCATGCTTGCTACGTGGAAATGGCACGCGTCGAAACGCGCGAAAGCTAGTCACGATCGCGGCCCGCAGAGGCGAAGTCACGTGCGGCAAGCTCCAATTCAAGATCCGTGATCCGCTCGAAGATTTGAGCGGCGATCCTCTCGGACTCTTGAACTGTCAGCGATCGGATCCCGATCGAGGCCAGTTCGTCTCTCAGGATTTTTGCGACTATCGCTTTGGCGCCCATGACACTTGGTCCTAAAGCGGGCATCAAAGCTCAACCAGAGGGCTCGCACAAGATCTCAAGAGGTCGCTGGTGTCAGCGCCGCCTATGGATCCGTCCGGGTTTGGACCGCGCCGCTTTCGGCTTCTCGTTTCGGGGCGCTGGCGTGGCTTGGGTGGGGCCTGTCCTTATAAGCCGGCGGGTGATCGCTTGAACAAGGCCGGTGGTCGTTTTGAACCGCATAATTCCTCGTCGCGTCCGCGCTGTTTCGGAAAAGCGGATCGTGCGTTTCACTTTGCCGTCGGTCGGCAACAGTACGTAGTCGAGTACAGCCTTGTTGTGCTCGGACAGTCGGATGGCGGCAATCCAGCCGTCAGGAAGAGACGCCTCGCGCTCGATGCTCCAGTGCGGTGCATGGCCTGGCTTTTGGCCGGGTGTCCAGCGGGCAGCCCTGACCGATAAACAGGCTGTCCCGTTCACGCGCAGGCAATCGCTCCAGCCGCCGGAACTGATGCGTCCGCCTGCCGCCTCAATCGCGGTGGCGGCCTGTTCGACAAGTTTTGCCCTCAGCTCGGACCAAACAGGACGCGAGTCGAGGAATTCGTAATTCCGCTTCGGGATATAGCCGAGCAACCGATATAGATTTCGAAAGTTGCCGAAGTGCGTTTGACAGGTCGCAGAGCAGGGAAGTCCCGGAGTTCGATCGATAATGGCTGGAGTCAGGCGCCCCTCTCTGAGAAGGGTCTTGCGTAAGCGAACGAGCATCTCCTCCTCGGACAAATCAACGCGTCGCCCCTCGATGATTTTCCTGACGTTGAAGAAGACCTCGCGATCGATGATGGGTTCGATGCAGCCCTCGCTTCGGATCCATTGCTCAGGAGGATTCCTCACGGCGGCCTGCCGTAGCTTTTGGGACTTTCGGTTGAAGATGAGGTTTCCGATATAGCTCTCGTTTCGAAGAACAATGCCCACCGCGGCGCGGGTCCATGGCGCGCCTGTGCTGGAGACAAGTCCTTTCTGATTGAGCTCCCAAGCAATCACAGTTTCAGACCGCACCTCGAAGAATCTTTGAAATATCCACTTCACGACGGCGATTTCCTTCGGGGCACCTGGTCTTATGCGAATGTGATCCGTCAGGATGTACTTCCGGTCTCCTTTCTTCATCACGCCTCTTGTTTGCATCTTTTCATCGACGAGCTCCCGTACCAGCGCGTAGCCGGCACGGCCGCAGGGCTTGTAGCCGAGCCGCGCAAAGCGACATTGACCGGCGTAGACCTTCGCTGAAAGCTCGCGGCTGTACTCGGCCGCCATCACTCGCTTGATGTTCTTGACGATGCTCGCAAGCATGCTCCCATCGTTTTCAAATTGCTCAGCGCAATAGGCAACCTTGATGCCAGCGCGTCTGCAAACGAATTCATAGTGCGCGCTTTCGTCAACGTCCTGGAATCGGCCCCATCGGCTGACGTCGTAGACCAAGAGATGGCCGAAATCGGCCTGGTTGCTCTCGACATCCTCAAGCAATTGAAGCAGGCCGGTCCTGTTCTTGATGAGCAGTCCGCTCTCACCCTCGTCCTTGTAGGTGCGAACCAGCGTAAAGTTACGGGCATGGGCGTACGCTGCGATCACGGCGGCCTGATTTTGAATCGAGTATTGTTGCCGGTCGGTTGACATGCGGACATATTGGGCTGCGCGAACGCAGAGGAGCGATCTTGGCAGATGAGCCTTGTGAACGATGAGCTCGTTGCCCATTCTTCACCTCATCAGAACTCGAGTTGCGAAGACATAGAACTACTTGGTCTGTCGCTGTTCAAGGACGAATCACGTGAACGGGTCGGTTGGATTGCTGCGCTTGCGAATTGCCTTGACTCTCCACCGCGATCAGCCGGCCAAGCAACGCAGCCGGCCTGCTTGATGGAGATGCGCAATGCGAAGCTTGCTGGGGCTGCCGGCTTCTGCACGGGTCTCAGTCGCGCTGGCGATCTAGCTCGGTCTCCCTCAGACACGCGGTCGGCGTAGCGGTCCACCTCCGAAGCGCTGATTCCTGATCTCGCGAAGCAGCAGCATGCGCTTGGTTTGTGCGGCATTGAGCAGCCCCTCGAACAAGACCAGCACCTCGCGCGCCTGCACGTAGACTTCGGTGCTGATGGCGTGTTGGTCGAAGCCATAGGTCGCGAGGCGCGCGTCGATCTCGGACGCAGCGACGGGGTCGCACCGCCAGCTCAGTGCATTTTGTAGCGTGTAGGTCTCGGCCTCCGGTTCGAACTCGGGATCAATTCCGACCATGTCGATGCGCCGCAGCGCCGCCTCAACCGCCTTTTGGCGATAGGTCTCGAGCAATTTATGCCGCAACATGCGGTAGCGCTGGATGTCCCAGGACAGCTCGGCGACGTCAATGGCGAGCAGCCACTCGATGGCGGATTGCGGCGCGAGGTCGGCAAAGATCGCCTGCTGGAGCGCCTGGTAGTGTTCGAGCTGTTCGCCCGGCAGCAGCAGGGGCGGGGGCGCCAAGGACGCAGACTCGACCGGCAGCGTCGTGACGGTGAGCTCGCGCCCGGTTTGGAACAGACCGTTCATCCGGCGACCTCCGAATCCAGGTTTACCGCAAGCGACGCGGCGCTCAGGGCGAGGTTGGCGGGATCGTGGACGGGGCTCGCCGCCCACAGCTCCTGCGCCACCGGCAGCGGCGCGATCTGCAGGTTCGCCCACCACGCCCGTTCATTGCCATGCTGATGCAGCTCCTGGTGATGCTCGCGGCACAGGGGGACAGTGAACTCATCGCTGACCTTGCGGCCGAGCGCCCGGGCTTGAGCGAATTTCAGATGATGGGCATCGCACGGGGTTTGCTGGCACACCAGACAGGGCTGCTCCCTAACAAACAACAGGTGCGCCTTGCTGCGTTTGCGGGACGGCTCCTTGGGATAGGCGAGCCCGGCCTCGGGTAGCGCTGGCTGCAGCGCGGCCTCGGCGTCAGCAGCAGGCGCTGCTGGCAGGCTTGGCGTGCCATTCAAGTCGGCCGTCTGCTCCGCCTGAGCACGGCCAGCGTCCTCAAGCTTGGCCTGATAAGCTGCCTCGACGTGCCGGGCATCCGGCTCCTGCAGGCTGTTCTTGAGCGGGAGGCTCGCCATGGCCCAGCTGAGCAGATCGGTGCTGGCGGGCAGCGCTTCGAGCTGGCGCAACAGCTGCTCCCGGAGTGCGGCGGACTCGCCCGGCCGCAGCACCGGGGTACGGTTGAGAGCGCCCTTGCCGGGCGAGGCCTTGAGGTTGGGTGGTGCGGGGGAACCGGCGGCCGTATCCGGGGCGTCCAGATCATCCTCGCCGGCAATCCCGACCAGCGCGAACAGGGCATAGCGTCGGGCGTAGGTCAGTGCCGCGCCCATCCGGTGCGGCGCCTCGATGTCCCGTGCGGCGCAGACCGGCCAGTCCGAGGAGATCCACTCGCCGGAGGAATGGGCGAGCAGGGTGGTGAGGTGGATGTGGCCGGTGCCCTGTTCGACCCGGGTGGTCTGGATGGTGGCGATCTCCTGCTGGCTCAGCGTCTTGCGCACGATGTCGAGGCCGCTCGCCAGCGAGGCGTAGCGAAAGGTGCGGTCGTCATCGCGCAGGAACGGGGAGCGGATCTGAGCGGTCAGGGTCTTTTCCGGATTGGTCAGTTCGGCTTGCGCGCGAGCCAGCGCCGCCGCGATCGCCCCGATATGGTCACTGGCCTGGTGCATGGACGGCCTCCATCTCCACCGGATCAAAGCTGACGGCGCCAGCCTTGGAGCGCTTGGCGCGAATGCCGTGCCCGATCGCTTCCTTGGCATCCTCAGGCAGCAGCTTCTTGAGCTCGGTCTTGGCCAGCTCGTGCTCGCCATGGGCGGCGCGGGTGCGCAAATAGGTCGCCGCGCATGCGGCCCACAGATTGGAGGCGGTCATGTCGACCACCTTGACGGCGGCGAGCCGCGGCCGCGGGGTCTCGATCCCGAACAGCAGCGGCGGCTCGCCGCTCTGCACGCAGCGCCAGAACTTTTTCTCCGCGGTCAGCAGCAGGTGTTGGTAGAGCGGATCGGCATGCACGGTGATCTCCACCCATTTGCCGCCGCCGGTGATGATCGAGAGCACGGCCGCGCGCGCCGCGACCACCCACATGTTGTGCTGCAGCTGCGCCATGTGCTTGTCGGCCGCCGCCTCTTCGCTAAAAGCCCAGGGCAGCATGAACTTGGCCTCGAACACCGCGCCGGTCGGCGCGACCATGCCGTCCAGGGTGGCGGCCATCCAGGCATGGACGGGGTGCCGCACCCGCTTCTGAATGTCGGTGATCGCGTGACCGGTGGCGCTCTGGTACCAGCTGCGGTTAAGGTCTTCGGTGGCGATGCCGAGCTGAACGATCAGGTTGTGCGACAAATCTTGCGGCGCGATCTCGCCGCGTTTTTCCTGCCACAGGCGCAGCAGTTCGTCCTGGTCCCGGCCCATGATGATGCGGGCGTCCGAGCCGCCGATGAAGGCGCGCCGGTCGGGGCGGTTGAATGTGATGACGGAACGGGGCGCCGCGGCGCCGTCAGCTGAAATCGTGGTCACCGGTCTCTCCTGGGTTTACGCGGCTTGCCGCCGCACCACCAAAAGCCCCGCCACTGCGAGGGGAGAGACCGGGGCCAAGGGCCCGTCGGCCGGTCCAATGATTAACGCTCCTTTTGCGCGGGAATGCCAGTCTTTTCTACAGCGGTTGGGCCTCTTTTTGGACGAGAAACCATTGATCTTTCAACACGTTGGAGCGAACTTCCGGCCGCCACGATCAGCATCCGCCGAGGGCCTCGGAGATGACGTCAATTCGACAAATCGAAGCCAATCGCGCCAACGCCAAGCGCAGCACCGGGCCGACAACGGCGGGTGGAAAGGCGAGGTCAAGCCAAAATGCGCTGCGCCATGGCTTGGCGCGGAGCACGATCGGCGATCCTGCCGAGGCGGCGAATCTTGCCGTCGCGGTGGCTGCGGGGCTCG
>NZ_JALBGZ010000209.1:0-9082 GCF_023006515.1 Bradyrhizobium sp. PRIMUS42 | reverse complement strand
ACGCCCTCATAGCGAAAGGGCGCAGGGAAGGCCGGGCGCCGGCTGGCACCCGCTTGTCCGTCGTGCGATGAGAATGCACACGCAATGCACAACGGATGACAGGTGAAGCCGGAAACGTCCGGCCTTCCCTGCGCGATGTTTGACGGCGTATGGCGCGCTCTCCCCGGAGACGAGTTCCTGCTTGCCTCCGTCACCTCGCGAATTGACGGCGCGCTTCGCCCGGTCGGGCGGCCCACACCTCCGCAAGGCTTGGCTGTAGCAACGACAGCCAGGACCACGCGATTTGGCCGTACGCTTCAAGCGCCGCTCGTCCGCACGCCGCCGGGACCTCACGGGGTTCGCCCGCCCTGCTCCCACCTCTCGTGCACGACGCTGCCGCGTCCACCGCTCCCCGATCCGCGGCTCGTGACGACGTACGACCGCCCCTTTCGCCGGATCAGGATGCGCAACACATACGCCGAAACCGAATTTCGGTAAAGCGGAATATTTTTGCGATAGGGAATTGACAGAGGCCGACACAGGCACGACGGCGTAGCCCGGGTGAGCGAAGCGATACCCGGGATTTGGATGCGGCAGGCACAAAAATCCCGGATGTCGCTTCGCTCATCCGGGCTACGGCTACGAGAACTTCGAGCTATCCCGCGCGGCGGGCGCGGGCCCTCGTCTCCCAACGGTTCAGCATCTGGCCGAGCTCACCGTTGACCACGGGTATGACGGGGATGGCGCTCGCGATCTCGTTGGTGTTGGCGGGCGCGTTGGCGGGAAGCCAATCCGGCTCGTTATACTCGCGCCAACGGCGTGCTTCCGCACGTCGTTTGTTGGAGATGAACTCACGCGTGAAATAGCCGGCCGCAAACGCGATCCCCAGCAATACGATCAATACGATGACGCCAGCCACAATCAACTCCGTCCACCGCCCCCGGACGGTTTCTGCGGGGCAATGCGCGCGAAATCAAGGCACCGAGCGCGCTGCACCCCGCGCTTTGCGCCAAGAAAATTATTGCTCAAACCCGCGGAACATTTTCGAGCTTTGGTGGTGGCGCATCGCGGACCCGAATGCGCGTCCAATTCCAGTGCATTCGAATATGACCGGATTGCGACCCGGCACCGCGTGAAGGATGCGATTCCACCCCTCGCAACCGGCTGCGGACCGCATTAACCTCCGCCCTTGCTCGGCCGGATCAACCGGCCAGCGAACATGATCGGGAGGACGCGATGACACGCCAAGAGGCTCGTGACAAAGAGCAGCGTGACCAGGATGCTGCGCTTTCACGACGAACGCTCGTGCAGGGACTTGCAATCGGTGCGGCCACAATCGCCGGGGCCGGCTCCGCATTGGCCCAGACCGGACCCGCCGCACCGCCGACCACCATCACCACACCGCCGCGCGATTTCAGCCCCCGCGGCGCGCCGACCACTTATTTCTGGGACCCCGACATCATCGCGGTCGATCCCTCCTTCAACGATCTCGCGCAGCCCAACACCGCGATCACGCGCCTGTACACCGGCGTGCTGTGGGCCGAGGGCCCGGCATGGAGCGCGCAGGGACGATATCTGTTGTGGAGCGACATTCCCAACAACCGGCAGATGCGCTGGAGCGAGGACGACGGCCGCGTCAGCGTGTTCCGCACGCCCTCCAACAATTCCAACGGCAACTCCTTCGACTTCCAGGGTCGCCAGCTCTCCTGCGAGCACCTGACGCGGCGGGTGACACGTTATGAGCATGACGGCACCGCCACCGTGCTGGCGGACTCCTATCAAGGCAAGCGGCTGAACTCGCCGAACGACGTCGTCGCGCATCCCGACGGCAGCTACTGGTTCACCGATCCGCCCTATGGCGGCCAGCTCTACGAAGGCGAGCCTGACGTCGCGGGCGGCCCGAGCAATGCGGGCGGCAAGCTCAATCCGCGGATCGGACAGCCGGCTGGTTTCACCCCCGGCAAGCGCGAGCTGCCGACCAATTGCTATCGCATCGACCCCTCCGGCCGCATCGACCTCGTCGTCACCGAGGACCAGGTGCCCGATCCCAACGGCCTGTGCTTCTCGCCGGACTACAAGAAGCTCTACGTTGCCTCCACCGGCAAGGGGCCGGGCGACACCGGCCCCGGCGGCAAGGGCGAGATCTTCGTGTTCGACGTCGGAGCCGACAACAAGCTCTCCAACCCTAAGAAGTTCAGCGATTGCGTGGTCGACGGCGTGAAGTGCGGGCCCGATGGCCTGCGCTGCGACGTCAACGGCAATGTCTGGGCCGCCAGCAATGCCGGGCGTGCCGTCGGCTATAACGGTGTGACGGTGTGGTCGCCGGAGGGCAAACTGCTCGGCCGCATCCGCCTGCCGGAAGTGTGTGGCAACGTCACCTTCGGCGGCCCCAAGCGCAACCGCCTGTTCATGGCGGCGAGCCAGTCGCTCTACGCGGTGTACACCGCGACGCAAGGCGCAGGGCCCGGTTGAGACGAGAGTTACCGCTATCGTAGGGTGGGCAAAGCGAAGCGTGCCCACGATCCCTTTGATACGGGACGAGATGGTGGGCACGGCGCTCTGCGCCTTTGCCCACCCTACGGCACTGAGCCAAGCACGATCAAGCAGGGCGCCGCGAAGCCGCCGGCGCCCGCCGCTTTCTACAGCACTCCCCCATGGCGTCATGGGACCCATCCTGCGATCCTGCGGTTGATCCCTCACGGGGAGCCGGAGGAGGCGAGATGGACGATCGACCAAGACAATCCGACGGCCTGATGCAGGATGACGGCTTCGTGCGGGTGCGCGGCGCGCGCGAGCACAATCTCAGGAACGTCGACGTTCGCATTCCTCGCAACGCGCTCGTCGTGTTCACGGGCGTGTCGGGCTCAGGGAAATCCTCGCTCGCCTTCGGGACGATCTACGCCGAGGCGCAGCGGCGCTATCTGGAGTCGGTCTCGCCCTACGCGCGGCGGCTCTTCCACCAGATGCAAGTCCCTGAAGTCGACGACATCGAGGGCCTGCCGCCCGCGGTCGCGCTCCAGCAGCAGCGTGGCGCGCCGACGACGCGGTCATCCGTCGGCAGCGTGACCACCATCTCGAACCTGCTCAGGATGCTCTATTCCCGCGCCGGCGATTATCCGCGGGGACAACCGATGCTCTATGCGGAAGCATTCTCGCCGAACACGCCCGAGGGGGCCTGCCCGACCTGCCACGGCATCGGCAGGATGCTCGACGTGACCGAGAAGTCGATGGTGCCCGACGACACCAAGACGATTCGCGAGCGCGCCGTCGCGGCTTGGCCGAGCGCCTGGCAGGGGCAGAACCTCCGCGACATCCTGACCACGCTCGGCTACGACGTGGACAAGCCGTGGCGGGAGCTGCCCAAAAAGGAGCGCGACTGGATCCTGTTCACCGACGAGCAGCCGACCGTTCCGGTCTATGCCGGTTACGACGCCATCGAGGTCAAACGCGCCCTGCGCCGCAAAGAAGAGCCGAGCTATCAAGGCACGTTCACCGGCGCCAAACGCTACGTGATGCAGACCTACGCCAAGTCCGAGAGCGCGATGATGAAGCGCCGCGTCGCGCAATTCATGATCACGCGGGATTGCCCGACCTGCCACGGCACCCGGCTGAAGCCCGAGGCGCTCAAGGTCAAGTTCGCCGGCCTCGACATCGCCGAGATGTCGCATTTGCCGCTCAAGCAATTGCATGAGTTGGTCAAGCCATTCGCAACAGCCTCGACGGACAGGTCGGAGAAGACCATCGTTGCCAGGCGCATCTGCGAGGATCTGTCGGCGCGGCTGACCGTCCTGCTCGACCTCGGCCTTGGCTATCTCGCCTGCGAACGCAGCACGCCAACGCTGTCGCCGGGCGAGTTGCAACGGTTGCGTCTTGCGACGCAAGTCCGCTCGAACCTGTTTGGCGTCGTCTACGTGCTCGACGAGCCGTCCGCAGGCCTGCATCCCGCCGACACCGAGGCGCTGCTGCGCTCACTGGACCGGTTGAAGCACGCCGGCAATTCGATCTTCGTGGTCGAGCACGAGATCGAGGTGATCAGTCACGCCGACTGGCTGGTCGATGTCGGGCCCGACGCCGGCGAAGGCGGCGGACTGATTCTCTATAGCGGGCCCCCGGAAGGGCTTGGTCAAATCGAGCAATCGCGAACCGCCCGCTATCTCGCCCATCCACGACAGAAGCTGCCGACATTCCGCCGCGAGCCGAAGGGTCATCTGAAGCTCAGGGGCGTGGCCCGCAATAATCTGCGCGGCCTCGACGTCGACATTCCGCTCGGTGTCATCGCTGGCATCACCGGCGTGTCGGGCTCCGGCAAATCTAGCCTGATCAGCCAATTCCTCGTCGATACCGTGGCCGCGCATCTCGGCCATTCGCTTGCCACTGACGCAGACGACGACGGCCTGACCCCAACGGTCGAGACGATCGGCGGCAAGATCGTTGCCGGCCTTGACCAGGTGAACCGCCTCGTCGTGGTGGACCAGAAGCCGATCGGCCGTACGCCGCGCTCCAACCTTGCGACCTATACCGGCCTGTTCGACCATGTGCGGCGGATGTTCGCGGCGACGCCGCAGGCAAAGTCCCGCCGCTACGATGCCGGACGCTTCTCGTTCAATGTCGCCAAAGGACGATGCGCGACCTGCGAGGGCGAAGGCTTCGTCTGCGTCGAGCTGCTGTTCCTGCCCAGCGTCTACGCGCCCTGCCCGACCTGCAAGGGCGCCCGCTACAACGACAAGACGCTCGAGGTGAAGATCCGCGGCAAATCCATTGCAGACGTGCTGGCGATGCGCGTCGACGAGGCCTTCGACTTCTTCGAAGGCGATGCTGCACTGAACCGGTCGCTGTCGGTCGTCCGCGAGGTCGGCCTCGGCTATATCCGCCTCGGCCAATCCGCCACCGAATTGTCCGGTGGCGAGGCCCAGCGCATCAAGCTGGCGACCGAGCTCATGCGCCCGCAACGGGGCCATACGCTCTACATCCTGGACGAACCAACGACCGGGCTGCATCCACGTGATGTCGAGCGGCTCATCGCCCAGCTCGAACGGATCGTGGACGCCGGCAACAGCGTGGTCGTGGTCGAGCACGACATGGACGTCGTCAGTCACAGTGACTGGGTCATCGATCTCGGCCCCGGCGCCGGGGACGAGGGCGGCCGTATCGTCGCATCGGGACCGCCGGAGCAGGTCGCCAAAGCGGGCGGGAAGACGGCGCCTTATCTGGCGCGCCGCCTCAAGCAGTAGCGTCCAGCCTCATCGTCATGCCCGGGCCTTCGCCTCGCCGAAGCGGCTTCGGCCGCGCAGGCGGGACAAGCCCGGCCATGACGTCGTGGAGACTGGCGGCCCCCCTACCCGCACACGTCATATGCGGTTGCCGGGGCCCCGACTTTCGCCATGTTGACTTTCCACGATCCCCTTCCCCATACTTCGTAAAAAACAACAACCAATCATAAGACGGTTTTGAGGGAGGATAGGATGCCGACTTCACGCAGGCAGCTGCTGAAGGGTACGGCGGCTGCCGCCGCCACACTCAGCCTCGATTGGACACGGGCCCAGGCGCAGGCCGAGAATTTGCGCATCGGCCTGATCTACGACCTCACCGGCCCGTTCGCGGCCGGCGGCTCGGTCGCCTCCTCGGTCGGCGCACAGATCGCCATCGACCTCGTCAACGAGAAGGGCGGCATCGGCGGCAAGACCAAGATCGTCCCCGTTGCGGCGGACTCGCAGAGCAAGGCCGATGTGGCCATCAACGAGGCCGAGCGGCTGATCAGCCAGGAAAAGATCGACATCATCAACGGCGTCTATTCCAGCGCGCACGCGGTGCCGATGGCGGCGAAGGTCGAGCAGCAGAAGAAGATCCTCTGGATCACGACCGCGGTCTCGACCGCCGTGTTCAAGGACAAGAACCTGCAATACGTGTTTCGCGCGCAGATCCATTCCGACCAGTACGGCCAGGCCTTTGCCGGCTTCATCGCCGAGCACGCGCAAGGCAAGCTCGGCATGGATCCCAAGGACGTCAAGGTCGCGCTGATCCACGAGGACGGCCCCTACGGCGTCGGCGTCGCAGCAGCCGACGAGGCCTACGCCAGGCAGGCCGGCATTCAGGTGGTGCTGCGTGAAGGCTATTCGGCTTCCGCGCCGGACCTCTCGGTGCTCGTCACCAAGATCAAGCGCGCCAAGGCCGACGTGATCTCACATGCCGGCTACAACCCCGACATCACCCTGTTCCTGCGCCAGGCGCGCGAGAGCGGCCTGCGCTTCAAGATGCTGTTCGGCGCCGGCGCCGGCTACAGCCAGCTCGACAAGCTGCGCGCCACTTTCGGCGCCGACATCGACAATTTCTGCAACATCGATCCGGTGCCGGCGCAATTGCTCGATCCCGCCAAGCTTGCGCCGGGCATGGGCGAGCTGATCAAGACCATGGTCTCGCGCTACCAGGCCAAGACCGGCGCCACCGACGTGCCGCCGCACTGCTCGATGGGCTTCAACCAGACCTGGGTGCTGCTCAACAACGTGCTGCCGGTGGCCAAGGAGAAGTACGGCAGCTTCGAGCCCGAGGCCATTCGCAAGGCGGCGCTCGACGTCGACATTCCCGCCGGTGGCACCATCCAGGGCTATGGCGTGAAATTCTTCCCGCCGGGCACGCCGCTATCCGGCCAGAACGAACGCTCGACGCCGGTGGTGATGCAGAACGCCGGCCAGCACATCTCGGTGGTGTGGCCGACGAATATCCGCACGCAGGACCCGGTGTTTCCGTTGCCGAAGGGTTCGACCTACGGGACGTAACATGTTCACGCTGCACGGGCGGTGCATCCTCTCCCCTTGTGGGAGAGGGTGGCTCGCCGCGTAGCGGCGAGACGGGTGAGGGGTCTCTCTCCGCGCGTGAGCCTCTCGCGTTTGACTTCGCGGAGAGAACCCCTCATCCGGCGCCATAGCCGAAGCTTAGCTTCGGCGTTCCTAAGAACGGCGGCCGAAGGCCGCCTACGCCACCTTCTCCCACAAGGGGAAAAGGATTGCAGCGTGCTTGCGGCAGCTGCGCCTCCTCACAACACCACCCGTCGCCCCTCCTCCGCGGCCCAGTACCCCGCGTAGTTCACCTTGATCGTCTCGTAGGCCAGCGCGAGGTCGGAGAGCGGCTGTCGCCCGGTGGCCACGCATTCCATGAAGTCCTGGATCTCCTGCAAGTAGCCGCGCGTCCATTCTTCCTCGAGGCAGACATATTGCCAGCCGGTTTTGCGGTCGACCTTTTCCGTGATGTAGACGGAGGCGAGCTTCTCCTCGCTGGTCTGGTAGCTCATCAGATGCGTGTTCGGCGTGATGTTGGCGAACAGCGAGCCCCCGCTGGTGTAGGTTTCGATCAGGTTGCGCACGCCGCCCATGATCATGTCCCCTGAGAACACGGTCGCCTTGGTGCCGTCGGAGAAGGTGGCGGTGAGCGTGCCCCAGTCTTCGACGTCGACGGGATTGGCCTTGATGTAGGTGCGCTCTTCGGGCTTGAGGCCTGCGGTGACGTTGCCGACATCGCAGGTGACGCTGGCGACGCGGATGGTCTCGCCGCGCGCCTTCGCCTCGACCTGCTTGAGATAGAGCACGGCCGAGAGCGGGTGACAGCCCATGCGGATCAGCGAGCCGCCGCCGGTCATCGCCCATTGCGCGGCGTGGGCCGCATGCGAGCCGGAATGGCTCTCCTCGCCCTTCATGAACAGGACCTTGTCCCTGGTCGCTCTCAGGATCTCCGCGGTCTTGGTCACCGCCGGCGCGTAGATCCAGTCCTCGGCATACATGAAGAGCTTGCCGGTGCGCTCGATCGCCGCGCGGGTGGCGTCCATCTCCTCGAGCACGCGCTCATACATCAGCGCCTTCGGCACATGCTTGCCGATCGGCTGCTTGTCGCCGTCACGGCCGAAATAACCTGCGAATGGCTTTTCGCAGATCACATGCTTGCCGGCCCGCATCGCCGCGACGATCATCTCGGCATGAAGATTGGGCGGCGTGCAGATATCGACGACGTCGAGCTCGCGGTCCGCGATCAGCTCGGCAAAGCTGCGATAGACGCGCGGGATGCTGTGGCGATCAGCGAATGCGACGACGTGATCGCCGCGCGCAGCGACCGCCGCGACCTCGACGTCCACGCCATAGACGCGCCGGAACGCATACATGTGCAGCTCCGACACGAAGCCACAGCCGACAAGTCCGACCCTGATCCTGGCCATGGTGCCCCTCCCTCGCTTTCGGGGGCACTATAGCGCGCGGGCCGGCCTATTCCACGGAGACTCGCACCACGCCGGCGCTCATCATGCCGAGTGCGCGGGCGGCCGGCACCGAGAGATCGACGATGCGGCCGCGAATGAAGGGGCCGCGATCGTTGACGCGGCACTGGATCGAACGGCTGCCATAGGACACCCTGAGCACGCTGCCGAACGGGCGCGTCCGGTGCGCGCAGGTCAGCTCGCCGCCTTTGCCGGCTTTCGCATAGCCGTAATAGGAGGCGAGCCCGCTTTCGGCATGGGCAACAGAAAATGCAAAAAGCGAAAAACTGGCCAGAGAGAAGAATAGGGTGGTCTGCGCTCGCACGGAACCCTCCCGGTTGGCCCTGCCCGGCTGCAAACGTGGATTTGTTCCCTAAGGTTCCAAATGCTGCCGGGCGGCACCCGGCAGCGCCATCACACATTGTTACGGTTTGTGAAAGACCAGCGTGCGCACCTCGATACTTTCGCGCGGCGCGGCGTCCTGCGGCGCGGTCGGATCGACGAACGCGGTGTGCGGCCCGAAGCGGGTGCGGCCGTCGGTCGCGGAATCATAGCATTTGAGCAGCAGGGCCTCGTCCGGCGTCATCTCCGGGAAATAGAACCAGCGGTGGTTCGGATTGTATTTCACCGAATAGGTCTCGCCGCGGCGGTTGGGATAGATCAGATCGGAGGCGATCAGATCGTCCGGCGCGACCGTCGTGCCGTCGGCCATCGCCAGCGGCGAATCGCGCAACGGACCGCGGATCGGCCGCCAAAGATTGATCACCTGCACGCGGCCCTTGAGCAGCTCTTCGGCTTCGTCAGGCAGATGCTCGCGCACGCGGTTGGCGCCGGAAACCGCCGTCTGGTCGACATGGACGCGCGTCG
>NZ_JALBGZ010000208.1:0-9083 GCF_023006515.1 Bradyrhizobium sp. PRIMUS42 | reverse complement strand
CGCGCCGCAGGCAATTCCCGCCGCCCGCGCCGCCTCGATGTCTCGGACCTCGTCGCCGATCGCAATCACCTGGGCAGGCTCCACGCCGGCGCGGCGGATGACCCGGCGGAATTTCGCGGCCTTGCCGAACAGCGATGCCGAGCAATCGAAATGTGAGAACAGCGCGGCGGCCTCGCCAAGCTTATCGCGCGCATTGGCTTCGCTATCGGACGTCACCAGCGCGAGCTGCACGCCGTTCTCGGCCAGCGTCCGCAGCATCGTCTCGACACCCGCAAACAGCGAAATCTCCGCTGCCGCCTCCGCCTTCAACCGCCGCGCATGCCGCGCGATCGCCGGCAGCTTCCACAAGGGCACATCGAGGCGGCCGAGAATCTCCCGCGTCGAGGCCTGCCGCAGGCCCTCGACGTCCTCATCAGCGACACGACGAAAATTGAAGCGATCGGCGATGTCGTTAACGACACGCAGGAACCAAGGGAAGCTGTCGGCGAGCGTGCCGTCGAGATCGAAGATGACGAGGGCGTAGGGCATGGGAGAAGGAGCGTTACCAACCGAGATCGTGCAGCGGCTCTGGGGCCGAAACATTCTCTATCGAAAGAAAGCGCTTCTTTGCGTCATCGAGAGTCCCGATCACTTTTGCGCCAAAGATGTCGGTATATAGATTTGATTGCACTTTTTTCATCGTGCGCTCTAGGTCAGACAAAAGGCGTACGTAGTTGTCGGCTTGGTGATAGGCTCCAAGATAAGCCGCAACGGATCTGGATAGCGCGACGACAGCGTCGCTCAGGGTCTTAATGTTCGAAGATTTCACAATGTTTGAGTAAGCGTATTCCGTTTCGAGTCGATCTTGGATTCTGAGGATTTGCTTGGGGGAGACACGGGCCACGTATTTCGACGGAGTTCCGAGAAATGCTATTTCCAACCCTAAGAACAACACGTGCTTTTCAGGGCCGTGAAGAGTTGTCTTTGCTTGCGATAGCTTTAGGCCGGCTCGCGCGAGCTGGCCTTCCACGAACTGCTGGCCACGCTGTGCTTCCTCTCTCGAGCCGAAAAATAGCAGGAGATCGTCTGCGTAGCGGACCATTGGGATTTTGCGTCGCTCTATGGCGGGGTCAAATCTAGACAGCACCAAGTTTGCAAGAAGGGGTGATAACGGCATGCCTTGGCGTATTCCCGACCCATGGCGGATGCCTTGACGTGTCGCTCTCGCTTGTACATCGGGGGGTCCCTTGATCTCGCAGTCGATCGCATTGCAGATCAACGGGACCAGACTGTGATCTTGAAGGGTTGCCGCAACTTTTCCTTTGAGCAGTTGGCGCGGCACCTGGTCGAAAAAGCTTTCGATGTCTGTCTTGAGACACCACTCGTAAACGGACCTGAGTTCGACAGCTCTCGCGATGGCGTTTGCAGTCCCTAGTCCTCGTATAAAGCCGAACGACGACGAGTTGTGGATGGGAATCCTTTGTGAAGTGACGAGATACTCGACGATCGTTCTCTGAACCAGCCGGTCTCGAACTGTCGGGATGCAAATCACCCGCTCCTTGTTGGACCCTTCCTTCTCAATAAATACAGGTCGCAGTCGCGAGAACCCATAACTTCCATTGTGGAGACGTTTGACGACTTCGTCGAGATTGGAGTCGAGATTGGCAGCGAATTGCCGCGCGGATTCATTGTCGATCCCGGGCGCTCCCGCTCGCTTGCTTGAATCGCGTGACTCGTCCCAAACATGCCGCAGGCGGGACTTGGCAAGGATTCGACGAGGCCTGCTTCGCAGGGCACTACCCACAGGCTTAGGTTCGAGCATGGGTGCAGCCTAAGCCTGATGGAAGTGGCGACACGATTGCGTCGATGACGCACCTGTTGTGTCGGCGACGTTCGCAGCCGGCACGCTTGCGCGCGTCGATCGCAACGTCACTCTGGTCCCCGCACTAAGAGACAGACTTGCATCCAGCTCAAAAGCGGCCTGTTCAAAGTAGGTCCAAATCACGCAGAGCGCGATTAGAACAAAGCATGAACAGGTGGTGTTGTGATACCGTTCCCCGACCCGGGCGGCGCCGTTACAAATGCGCTTAGCCCGCTTCGACTTCTGCACCCCAGGCATGGGCACCTCCGTTTGCTCCTGGCGACACGATTGCGTCGATGACGCACCTGTTGTGTCGGCGAAGTTCGCAGCCGGCACGCTTGCGCGCGTCGATCGCAACGTTCCAAGAACAGACGTTTGTGAGGGTCGTCCCCGAGAGAGAAACAATTCCCAACGGGGTGAACATATGACGAACTGGCGCCAAGCGCCAGTCCTATGCTCCTCTATCCACAGGGGCAGCTCACTCCGCCGCCTCGCTTGTCCGCCCGCGCTTCGGCTTCCCCGCCTTCTTCAGCACCGGCGCCAGAAACTTGCCCGTATAGCTCCGCGGCGCCTTCGCGATGTCCTCCGGCGGGCCCCAGGCGACGATCTCGCCGCCGCCGTCGCCGCCTTCGGGGCCGAGGTCGATGACCCAGTCTGCGGTCTTGATGACTTCGAGGTTGTGCTCGATGACGACCACCGTGTTGCCCTGCGCGACCAGTTCGTGCAGCACCTCCAGCAGCTTCTTGACGTCGTGGAAGTGCAGGCCGGTGGTCGGCTCGTCCAGGATGTAGAGCGTGCGGCCGGTGGCGCGCTTGGACAGCTCCTTGGCCAGCTTGACGCGCTGGGCTTCGCCGCCGGAGAGCGTCGTGGCCTGCTGGCCGACATGGATGTAGTCGAGGCCGACGCGATGCAGCGTCTGGAAGGTCTCGCGCACGCGCGGCACCGCCTTGAAGAAGTCGGCGGCTTCCTCGACGGTCATGTCGAGCACGTCGGCGATGCTCTTGCCCTTGAACAACACCTCCAGCGTCTCGCGGTTGTAGCGCTTGCCCTTGCAGACGTCGCAGGTGACGTAGACGTCGGGCAGGAAGTGCATCTCGATCTTGATGACGCCGTCGCCCTGGCAGGCCTCGCAGCGGCCGCCCTTGACGTTGAAGGAGAAGCGGCCGGGCTCGTAGCCGCGCGCCTTGGACTCGGGCAAGCCGGCGAACCATTCGCGGATCGGCGTGAAGGCGCCGGTGTAGGTCGCCGGATTCGAGCGCGGGGTGCGGCCGATCGGCGACTGGTCGATGTCGATGATCTTGTCGATGTGCTCTAGGCCCTCGATGCGGTCGTGCGGGGCGGCGCCTTCGCTGGCATTGTTCAGCTTGCGGGCGATGGCGCGGTAGAGCGTGTCGATGAGGAGCGTCGACTTGCCGCCGCCGGACACGCCGGTAACGCAGGTGAACAGGCCGAGCGGAATTTCGGCAGTGACGTTCTTGAGGTTATTGCCGCGCGCGTTGACCACCTTGATGGTGCGGCGATGGTTCGGCGGCCGCCGCTCCGGCACCTCGACCTCGAGCTCGCCGGTCAGGTACTTGCCGGTCAGCGATTTCGGGTTGCGCATGATCTCGGCGGGCGTGCCTTCGGCGATGATGTTGCCGCCATGCATGCCGGCGCCGGGGCCGATGTCGAGGACGTGGTCGGCGAGGAGGATGGCGTCCTCATCATGCTCGACCACGATCACGGTGTTGCCGAGGTCGCGCAGTCGCTTGAGGGTGTCGAGCAGGCGGGCGTTGTCGCGCTGGTGCAGGCCGATCGAAGGCTCGTCCAGCACGTAGAGCACGCCTGTCAGTCCCGAGCCGATCTGTGAGGCCAGGCGAATGCGCTGGCTCTCGCCGCCGGACAGCGTGCCGGAGGAGCGGGAGAGGGTGAGATAGTTGAGGCCGACGTCGAGCAGGAAGGTGAGGCGCTCGCGGATCTCTTTCAGGATACGTCCCGCGATCTCGTTCTGCTGCGTGTTCAGCGCATCAGGCACGGTCTCGAACCATTCGCCGGCCTTCCTGACCGACAGTTCCGAAATCTCGCCGATATGCTTGGTGCCGATCTTGACGCACAGCGCCTCGGGCTTGAGCCGGAAACCCTTGCAGCCCTCGCAGGGCACGTCGTGGAAATACTTCGCCAGCTCTTCGCGCGCCCATTCGCTTTCGGTTTCGCGATAGCGGCGGTTGATGTTGGTGATGACGCCCTCGAACGGCTTCTTGGTGTCGTAGGAACGCACCCCGTCCTCGTAGGAGAACTTGATCTCGTCCTCGCCGGAGCCGTGCAGGATCGCGTTCTGCGTCTTCTTCGGCAGGTCTTTCCACTTGGTGGTCAGCGTGAATTTGTAGTGCTTGCCGAGCGCGGTCAGCGTCTGCACGTAATAGGGCGATGACGATTTGGCCCAGGGCGCGATCGCGCCCTTGCCGATCGCGAGCTCCTTGTCGGGGATCACGAGGTCCTCGTCGACATGCTGCTCGACGCCGAGGCCGCCGCAGGCGGGGCAGGCGCCGTAGGGGTTGTTGAAGGAAAAGAGTCTGGGCTCGACCTCGGGAATCGTGAAGCCGGAGACCGGGCAGGCGAACTTTTCCGAGAACAGGATGCGCTCGGGCCCGCTCTTGTCGTGGATTTTTGCGGTTTTCTTTTTCTCTTCTGCAGGCGCGGCCGCAGCAGCCGGTGCATCGGCATACTCGATGACGGCAAGGCCCTCGGCCAGCTTCAGCGCGGTCTCGAAGCTCTCGGCGAGACGCTGGCCGATGTCGGCGCGCACCACGATGCGGTCGACGACGACGTCGATGTCATGCGGGAATTTCTTGTCGAGCGTCGGCGCTTCCGCCAGCTCATGGAAGGTGCCGTCGATCTTGACGCGCTGAAAGCCCTTCTTGAGCCATTCGGCGAGCTCCTTGCGGTACTCGCCCTTGCGGCCGCGCACGACGGGTGCGAGCAGATAGAGGCGGGTGCCCTCGGGCAGCGCCAGCACGCGGTCGACCATCTGCGAGACGGTCTGGCTCTCGATCGGAAGGCCCGTGGCCGGCGAATAGGGCACGCCGACGCGCGCCCAGAGCAGGCGCATGTAGTCGTAGATCTCGGTGACGGTGCCGACGGTGGAGCGGGGGTTCTTCGAGGTCGTCTTCTGCTCGATCGAGATCGCCGGCGACAGGCCGTCGATCTGGTCGACGTCAGGCTTCTGCATCATCTCCAGGAACTGGCGCGCATAGGCCGACAGCGATTCGACGTAGCGGCGCTGGCCCTCGGCGTAGATCGTGTCGAAGGCGAGCGAGGATTTTCCGGAGCCTGACAGGCCGGTGAACACCACCAGCTTGTCACGGGGAATCTCGACATCGATGTTCTTGAGGTTGTGCTCGCGCGCGCCACGGATCGTAATTGCGCGCAGGTGTGCCCCCGCGTTCTGCTGTTGGCGCTTCGCCTTAATCACTTCATCCATCCGAGTTGCCCTCAAGGAAGCCCAAAGGCTCGCGATCGCGCCAACGTCAAGGCGCGCTTCGCCCGGAACCGGGATCGGCGCCGATGGGGTTGGCAGCGAACGTAGGAAGAACGCGGGCGGATTTCCAGAGGGAGTTGCGAATCGTCAACGGATTGTTGGCGCGCTGGCGGCATCTGGCAGGAGCGGGGCGAGCGGAACCTCGCAGGACGTGCCCGCAAAACAAAAAGGCCGGCGCAAGGCCGGCCTTTCGTGACGATGTGACGTCGATAGATCAGGACTTCCGATCAATACCGGGCGACGACGGGGCCGCCAAAGGTGTAGTTGAGGCGGACGGTGCCCATGTCGACGTCCTGCTTGATACGGTCGATGCGATCGTTGACGCCGAGAATCGTGAACGAGTTGTTGCGCTTGCCCATGAACAGATGGTCGTACTCGATCGCGACGGACCAGTTCGGAGCGAAACCGAATTCCACGCCAGTGCCGACCGCGCCGCCCCAGCGAGTCTCGGTGGCGCTATCGAGGACGACGCCGCCCAGCAGACCGTTATATTTGGCGTGCGTGACGGCCGCGCCACCCTTCACGTACCAGAGCACGTTGTTCCAGGCATAGCCGATCTGGCCGGTGAACAGGCCAATCGCATCGATCTTGGTCTGGTTGACCAGCGGTCCAAGCACAATGCTCGTGTTCGAGCCCTTCAGGTTGGCCCAGTCGCCCTGAGCTTCGAGACCGAACACCCAGTTGGCCGACTGCCAGCGATAGCCCACCTGGCCACCGACGACGCCGCCGGTTGCATTGTGGCAGCCTTCAGCCGTGTCCGGTCCCGCAACGCCAAAGATATTGTTGACGTCCCAGCAATTGCGGCTCGAGGCGCCACCGCCGTTGAGACCGATATAGAAACCGCTCCAATTATAGATTGCGATCGGCGCGACCGGAGCCTTGGTGTAGGGGCGGGCCGCCAAATCGGCCGCCGAGGCCGGTGCCAACGCGCTGAGTACGAGCAAACCGGCCGAAGCCAGCAAAATCTTCTTCATATCGATTCCCCAGTTCCGTTTCTCGATTTTGCCTTCCAAAAAGCGGAAGAGCAGCGGACCTACAACCCAGTTGATGTCGTAGCTTTACACCATTGAAGCCAAAGGTTGTGTCACCCGAACGCCACATCTCGCGAAAAATGCCAGCCGGCAGGCGGGTGGCGCGCACAAACAAAAAGGCCGGCGCAAGGCCGGCCTTTCGTAACGCGATGCGTTGGAGCGAAGCTTAGTACTTGGCAACCACCGGGGCGCCGAAGTGATAGTTCACGCCGACCTGAACGGTGTGGAAGTTGAGCGTGCCGGTGGGCACGGCGCCCGAGAAGTAGGTCTCGCCGCCGAGGCTGCGATAGAGGTACTCGCCCTTGACGGTCCAGTTCGGAGCGAAGAACGCCTCGACGCCCGCACCGACGGTCCAGCCCGAGTGGAACTTGCTGTCGGAGATGCTCACGCCGAGAGCGCTGGCGCTCAGCTTGTTGTCGATCCAGGCATAGCCACCCGTGCCGTAGAACAGGACGTTGTTGACGGCCCAGCCGATGCGGCCGCGAACGGTGCCCATCGCATCCGTCTTCGAGCTCAGAGTCGCCGTGGCAACACCGAAGCCGGGGACGAGGATCGGACCGGTGACGGACGCGCTGACGTCAGCCCAGGCAGCATCGGCCTCGAGGCCGAACACGACGTTGCCGGTCTGCCAGTTGTAGCCGGCGGTGCCGCCGACGAAGCCACCCTTCATCTTCGGGTCGCCGGAAGCGTTTTCCCAGGCGCCGCCACCGACGATACCGAGGTAGAAGCCGGTCCAGTTGTAGACCGAAGCCATCGGAGCGACCGGAGCCTTGGTGTAGGGGCGAGCCGCGAGATCAGCAGCCGAAGCGGGGGCCGCCAGAGCGAACAAACAGGCCGAAGCCAACAAAACCTTCTTCATTTTCAACTTAATCCCAGTCCCAGTTTCTGTTGTTGCCTTCCGCGGGCGGAAGGGCAGCGGACTCTGTGTCCAACTGACGCCGTACTTACACCACCAAAGCCGCAAGTTGTGTCTCCGAAAAGCCACAGGGTGCCCAAAACGTAAGCGTGACTGACTCATCTGGCTTGCGGTCAAACGAAAAAGGCCGGCGCGAGGCCGGCCTTAGACTTCAATGATGTCAGAGGGATATCAGTACCTGGTGGTGCCCAGCCCGCCCCAGTTGAAGTGATAGTTCACGCCTGCCTTGACCGTGTGAACGGTATCGGTCCACTCGGAGCGGTTGGTGGGCACGGCGGTGTACTGGATCGAGCTGCTGCCGAAGTCGATGTAGTTGTATTCGACCTTGGCCGACCAGTTCGGAGCGAACATGTATTCCGCGCCGGCGCCGACGGTCCAACCCCAGCGGGTGTTGTTCTGGATGAAGACGTTTCCGGGGATGCCATCATAGCGGTGCTGAATGTCGCCGACTGCAGCGCCACCGCTGACGAACAACAGAGCGGGGCCGGTCGAGTAGCCGAGACGGCCCTTGATGTCGCCGAAGCCGCGGATTCTCGTGAAATAGGTGTCGCCGACGCCGGCATTGATCTCGGCAGACCGACCGTTGATGTCAGCCCAGTGGTAATCACCCTCGATGCCGAACACGACCGGACCCGACTGCCAGTTGTAGCCGAACACGCCGCCGACAAAGCCGCCGGTGGTGTCGTAATTCTGCGATCCAGCAAAGATCGCCGTATTCGGAGCGCCGAAGAAGGTTTCGTCGCTGCGGCCCCAGGCACCGCCGCCCTGCACACCGACGTAGAAGCCGGTCCAGGTATAGATCGGAGCGGGCGGCGCGACCAGCGCCTTCGTGTAGGGACGGGCCGCGAGGTCCGCAGCACCGGCCGGAGCCGAGAGGGTCAGCGCAACCGCGCCGGCCAAGCCGAACAGGATCTTCTTCATTGCAATCTCCCCAGTCGTATCCGCCTCTCACTGTTCCCCGAGGCGGACTATCAGGCGCGAGGCCCATTTGCATCAATTCGAGGCACAACGATAGCCCGATTGGGCGGCAGAGTCCGTGCCCGGAGCGCAACAGTTGAGGGTAATCGACCTGCCCCTAACTTAATGAATGTTAAGTGGTATTTGCCGTTCATGGGAACTCGAGTGGGTTCCATTCCCATTGCCATCACGGCGCCATATAGACGCCATCCGGTCTCCACATTTGGCGGCGATTTCTGCGGGAACAAATCTGGAACAGATTGGCGGTAGGTGCTATATAGTGGGGATAACCCTGGGGTGACGGACTGAGCGGCGCCCGCAAGTGTATAGGGTCGCTTCAACAGGCGCAGAGGAACGCGGGTAGCGGGCTCGGCCTTTTGAATTCAGTGGCATTCGGAGTGGAGAGCGGCGATGGCGGGAAGCGTCAATAAGGTCATTCTGGTTGGAAATCTCGGCAAGGATCCTGAAATCCGCCGCACCCAGGACGGGCGGCCGATCGCGAATCTGAGCATCGCCACCTCGGAGACCTGGCGCGACAAGAATTCCGGCGAGCGCAAGGAGAAGACCGAGTGGCACCGCGTCGTGATCTTCAATGAGGGTCTCTGCAAGGTCGCCGAACAATACCTGAAGAAGGGCGCCAAGGTTTACATCGAGGGCGCGCTCCAGACCCGCAAATGGACCGATCAAAGCGGCGTCGAGAAGTACTCGACAGAGGTGGTGCTCCAGGGCTTCAACTCGACGCTCACGATGCTCGACGGCCGCGGCGGCGGCGGTGGAGGCGGCAGCTTCGGCGACGAGCCCGGCGGCGATTTCGGCTCCTCC
>NZ_JALBGZ010000207.1:0-9157 GCF_023006515.1 Bradyrhizobium sp. PRIMUS42 | reverse complement strand
AGCGGCGTGAGATGCGGTCGGCGAGCAGGCCGGCCGGAATGGCGAACAGCACAAAGGGCAGGGTCAGCGCGGTCTGCAACAGGCCGGTCTGGCCTTCCGCGACCCCGAGCGTGAGCACGGCGACGATGGGGGCTGCGGCCAATGCGATCTGCTCGGCCGACTGTGCCGCGAGGTTGGACCAGGCGAGGCGGCCAAAGGTGTCGGGAAGACGGGGCGGGTTTGACATGGCTCATGTCCTGCAAAGTCGAGTTGGCGCCAGTATCCGGCCGCGAGGCCCGCCAAACCCACCCGCTTTCCGACAGGGTGGCCGCATCCCGGCCGGGACGGGAGCCCATGCCGCTAGATGCAGTTGCAAATGAGTTGCAATAAGAAGGAAGTTGGGTATTCTCGCCCCATGGATGCCCGATCACCCCACCTGAGCCCCGACGCCGCCGGCTGGCGCACTGATGCGCCCACCACCAAGAGCCTCGCGGAGGTCAATTCCACAGTCGCGATCCCGGCCGCTGGCCACTGGTCGCGGCGGCTGCTGGCCTTTGTCGGTCCGGGCTATCTCGTGTCGGTCGGTTACATGGACCCCGGCAACTGGGCGACCGACCTCGCGGGCGGATCGAAGTTCGGCTACACGCTGCTCTCCGTCATCCTGCTCTCGAACCTGATGGCGATCCTGCTGCAGTCGCTGGCGGCACGGCTCGGCATCGTCACCGACCGCGACCTGGCGCAGGCCTGCCGCGCCACCTACTCGCCGGCGGTGAACTTCCTGCTCTGGCTGGCCTGCGAGGCGGCGATCATCGCCTGCGATCTCGCCGAGGTGATCGGCACCGCGATCGCGCTCAAGCTCCTGTTCGGCATTCCCCTGATCGGCGGGGCGCTGCTCGCAGCCCTCGACGCTTTTCTGCTTCTGATCCTGATGAACCGCGGCTTCCGCTTCCTCGAAGCCTTCGTCATCGCGCTGCTCGCGGTGATCGCGGTGTGCTTCGCGGTCCAGATCGTAGCCGCGGCCCCGCCGGTCGCGGAGGTGCTGCGCGGTTTCGTGCCGAAGAGCGAGATCTTCACCAACCCTGAAATGCTCTACATCGCGATCGGCATCATCGGCGCGACCGTGATGCCGCATAATCTCTACCTGCACTCCTCGATCGTGCAGACGCGCGCCTATGAGCGCAACGACACCGGCCGCCGCGAGGCGATCAAATGGGCGACGACGGACTCGACCATCGCTCTGATGCTGGCGCTCTTCATCAACGCCGCGATCCTCGTCGTCGCTGCTGCGACCTTCCACAAGAGCGGCCATTCCGATGTCGCTGAGATCGGCCAGGCCTTCGAGCTGTTGTCGCCGCTGCTCGGCCTCGGCATTGCGTCGACGCTGTTCGCAGTGGCGCTGCTCGCCTCCGGCCTCAACTCGACGGTGACGGCGACGCTCGCCGGCCAGATCGTGATGGAAGGCTTTCTCGACCTGCGCCTGCCGAGCTGGGCGCGCCGCCTGCTCACGCGCGGCATCGCCATCGTCCCCGTGATCGTCGTCACCGCGATCTATGGCGAGCGCGGCACGGCCGATTTGCTGGTATTCAGTCAGGTCGTGCTGTCGATGCAGCTGCCCTTTGCGGTCATCCCGCTGGTCCGCTTCGTCTCCGACCGCCGCAAGATGGGCCAGTTCGCGATTCCCGCTTACGTCGCCGCGATCGCGTGGATCGTCGCGGGCGTGATCGTGATTTTGAATCTGAAGCTGCTGGCGGATACGCTGATGGGGTGAGTGGCGAATGGCGAGTAGCGAATGGTGGCTCTACTCGCTACTCCCAACTCGCTATTCGCCAGCTTAGTCCTGCGGCTCGGACGCCGTATCCCCCTGCGCGTCGATGCGCAGCCAGCCTGAGGGCGCGAGGCGCTGCTGCGGCAGGAAGCGGGCCTTGTAGTCCATCTTCTTCGAGCCCTCGATCCAGTAGCCGAGATAGACGTAAGGCAGGCCCTGACGTCGGGCGCGGGCGATGTGGTCGAGGATCATGAAGGTGCCCATCGAGCGGCTGACCTGGCCCGGCTCGAAGAACGAATAAACCATCGACAGACCGTCGCTGAGCACGTCGGTCAGCGCCACCGCGATCAGCTCCTCGCCGCGGCCGGTGATACCGCTGTCGGGGCCGCGCTTGCGGTACTCGATGATGCGGGTCTCGACATGGCTGTCCTCGACCATCATGGCGTAGTCGAGCACGGTCATGTCGGCCATGCCGCCATGGCGGTGCCGGGCGTCGAGATAGGCGCGGAACACCGAATATTGCTCGGAGGTGGGCACCGCGCTGCGCTGCTCGCCGATGATGTCGGCGTTGCGTGCCATCACCTTGCGGAAGTTGCGGGAGGGCCGGAACTCATTGGCGACGACCCGGACCGAGACGCAGGCGCGGCACTGGTCGCAGGCCGGACGGTAGGCGATCGATTGGCTGCGGCGGAAGCCGCCATGGGTCAGGAGGTCGTTGAGGTCTCCGGCGCGCTCCCCAACGAGGTGCGTGAACACCTTGCGCTCATGCCGGCCCGGCAGATACGGGCAGGGCGAGGGCGCCGTAAGGTAAAATTGGGGGGTGTCGCGCGAGTGCTGGGTCAAGGGACGTCGTGGGCCTCCGAAGTGAGTATCAGCATCGCGCTACGGAAGCCCCCGGTCAATTGGTCAGCTCGGCAGGTCAGATCAGTCAGCTTAGATGGTCCTGGTTGATAGGTCGTTGCTCAGTAGGTCCTCGCGGTCTGCGGCACCGGGGCGCGGACGGAATTGTTGATCACGACCGTTCCCAGCACGATGTCATGCAGCAGGCGCCGGCGGCCGTTGAACAGTCCGACCAGCACCACGAAGGGCGTCAGGAACGAGACCGTCACCCAGAACAGCACGGCGTGGGTGGCGCCGAGCACGAAATAGCCGGGCGCGCCGTACCAGGTGCGCAGCTCCAGATCCATCAGGCGCATGCCGACCGTCGCCGACGAGGGACCGCCGATGCAGGCGCCATAATAGACGATGGCCCAGATCACGGAGGCCGGCCAGGCCAGCCAGAACAGCGCCCAGCCGATGCCGAGGGTGACCACGCCGAACACCGCGATGAAGACGTAGCCGAGGATCACCGGCACCGAGATCACGACCATGTCGATCAGGAAGGCGAATGCGCGCCGCGTCGCAACGCCGCGGAACAGTTCCGGATGCAGATAGGGGTCGTAGGCATGCGGCTGCGCCCCGCCGTCATTGCGCCAGGCGCCTGAATTGCCCGAGTCATACGACATCGTCCGTCCTCCCAGGGGGAAACAGAGGGAAAACCCTCGAGCAGGACATGGGAACAGCCCATCCCCGTGCCAAGGGCGCAGGGACATTAACAAGCCGAAATATTCCGGCGATTCGGCGGCGTTCTCTCGCCGCTGTCATTCCGGGGCGGTCCGCAGGACCGAACCCGGAATCTCGAGATTCCGGGTTCGATGCTAACGCATCGCCCCGGAATGACGGGAGTTGCTGAGAGGTCGCTCTACGAGACCTACCCCTGCGCGCGCAGCTTCTCCGCCGCCTTCGGTGCAAAGTAGCTCAGCACGCCGTCGGCGCCGGCGCGCTTGAACGCCAGGAGGCTCTCCATCATCGCGCGCTCGCCGTCGAGCCAGCCGTTGTTCGCGGCGGCCGCGATCATCGCGTATTCGCCGGAGACCTGGTAGGCGAAGGTCGGCATCGCAAAGGTGTCCTTCACGCGGCGGACCACGTCGAGATAGGGCATGCCGGGCTTTACCATCACCATGTCGGCGCCCTCGGCGATGTCGAGCTCGACCTCGCGCAGCGCTTCGTCGGTGTTGGCGCTGTCCATCTGATAGGTGCGCTTGTCGCCGGTGAGCGTCTTGGCCGATCCGATGGCGTCCCGGAACGGGCCGTAGAAGGCGGAGGCGTATTTGGCCGCATAGGCCATGATCTGCACGTCGAGCAGGCCTGTGCGATCCAGCGCCTCGCGGATCGCGGCGACACGACCGTCCATCATGTCGGAGGGCGCGATGATGTCGCAGCCGGCCTCGGCCTGCACCAGCGCCTGACGCACCAGCACGGCGACCGTCTCGTCGTTCAAAATCTTGCCGTCGGAGATCAAGCCGTCATGGCCGTGGCTGGTGAAGGGATCGAGCGCGACGTCGCAGAGGACGCCGATCTCCGGAAACTCCTTCTTGATTGCACGCACCGCCTGGCAGACCAGATTGTTCGGATTGGTCGCTTCAGAACCGTCCTCATCGCGCAAGGAGGGGTCGGTGTAGGGAAACAGCGCGATGCAGGGGATGGTGAGCTTCATTGCGCGCTCGGCCTCACGCACCGCCTGGTCGACGCTGAGGCGCTCGACCCCTGGCATCGAGGCGACCTGCTCGCGCTTGTTGTTGCCGTCGATCAGGAACAGCGGCCAGATCAGATCGTCCGTGGTGAGCACGTTCTCCCGCACCATGCGCCGGGCCCATTCGGCCTTGCGGTTGCGGCGCGGGCGGACGGTCAGATCGAGGGCAGGGGAGGCGCCAGTGCCATCCCGGCGCGAAACCTCGCGCAATTCGATCGGACGTCCGTATTTAATCGCCATCACTCTTCCTCCGGCTGGAATTATTCTTATACCAGCTCGCATGGTTCCCGTCACCGCGGCTTGACCTGCCGCAAGGGATGGGCAGCCGATTGATTTTGCGGGCCGAAGCAGCCAGAAGGGGCCCATGTCCGAGATCTCCACCCGCGATGCGGCCCGTGACGGCAGCCCCAGGGACGCCGTCAGAGACAATGCCAGAGACAGCGCGATGTCGGTGGCTGCGATCTCGTCGGAGCGTTCGGAGTCCGACGACAATGTCTGGACGCGCCGCCTCGTGCTGTTCCTGCGGGTGATGGCGCTGCTCTCGATCCTGAAAGGTCTCTATCACTGGGCGCAGGTGACGGGCTTCGTCGGCGGCGAGGACGAGGCGTTCGAGAACCAGTCGATGGCCTGGCAGGCCGCGACCGTCTACTTCGCCGTGATCGAGCTCGTCGCTGCGGTCGGCCTGTGGCTGGCAACGCCGTGGGGCGCGGTGGTGTGGCTCACGACCGTGGTGTCGATGGCGGTGATCGAGCTGATGTTCCCGGGCATCTACGGCGGCAGCCTGATCGTCGTCGGCGTCGAGGCCTTCATGCTCGCCGCTTATCTCGCGCTCGCCTGGATGGCCGCGCGCGAACGGCCGCCGTAGCAGCGTTTCGCGATACGAAAGCTCTCGTGCCCCGGACGCAGCGCTACTTTAGCGGTGCGCTGCAGAGCCGGGGCCCATCTCTCCGCGATCTCATTTGTGGCTTTCTGGGTCCCGGCTCTGCGCTTCGCTTGTCCGGGACACGAAACGTTTCGCGCGCTCTTGGTTGACCGTTGGTTGCCTAAAATTTGCGGTAAGTTTTCGTTGACCAGCCGGTTCCGCCACAGCTGTTACGCGCCCGTTTCGAAACGGAGCGGGCCTGTTCTGGAATGCGACAACGGGGGCGGACGGAGGGTGAACAGGACCTTGCGAAGGTCAACAGAGCGTTGCGAAAAGTGCTTGTGGCACAGGCTTAATCCGCAATTCACTGTCTTAAATTCATGATCTCTTTATTCTCTTATTTAAGCCGATCTTCAAACGAGCCCCTTAAGTTGCACCTATCAGACGGAGCACAAGTTTCGTCGAATAAGTGTCGATAAAAACGACAACAGGGGAAGTGTCATGATGAAAGCCGTCGCAACTGCGGCAGATACCGCAGAGCGCGTCTCCGGCCAGCAGGGTTCGGTGCAGTCGCTCTATCTGGAAGCTTTGACTCTGGTGGAGCGGCTGCATCGCCGGCTCCTCGACGTGATCAAGGACGAGTTCGATCGTCGTGGTCGCGCCGACATCAACTCGGTGCAGGCGCTCCTGCTCTACAACATCGGCGACAAGGAGCTGACCGCGGGCGAGCTGCGCACGCGCGGTTACTATCTCGGCTCCAACGTCTCCTACAATCTGAAGAAGCTCGTCGAGCTCGGCTTCCTCGATCATCAGCGCTCGCGCGTTGATCGCCGCTCGGTGCGCATCCGCCTGACCCCGCAGGGCCAGGAAGTCCGCCGCATCGTCGATACGCTGTACCAGAAGCACGTCAAGACGGTGGAGCAGGTCGGCGGCATCTCCGGCGAGGAGTTCTCGACCCTCAACAAGTCGCTGCATCGCCTCGAGCGGTTCTGGACCGACCAGATCCTCTATCGGCTCTGAGTTTTCTCAAGGGATCAAGGCCAAGCCGGCCCCCAACAAGACCGGCAGGCTTCCCGAACTGTGCCTCAACTTCCCCATCGCGCCGGCCCGGATCCCCTCCGGACCGGTGCGTTTTACTTTGTGCACCTGCGAAAAAATTGCTCGCGCTGCGGAACCAGCTCCGGCCTCAGCACTTATCTCCTTCGGATCGGAGACAAGTCGATGCTGGTCGAGCGCGGGCTTCAGGCGATGAACGTGGAACTCGTGAGCGAGGCCTACGCCATCGCCGCGAACTACCTGCGCCGCTCCGGCGCGATCCCCGATACCCTCGTCACCGACGAACACCTGCTGGGGATTATCGTGAAGCTGCTCCAACAGGGCGAATTCAACAAGATCAGGCTCGCCAACAAGGCGATCACGTGGTTCGAGACGCAGTCCGAGGCCCGCGCGGTTGCCTGAACAAGACTCCGAAAATTCAAGAGAACCAGAGGGTGCCATGGAAGCCGCCATCGACCGCATCATGCAGACCTATGACCTGCTCGCCAACCGCACCGCCGCGGCCAGCGAGGAGGCCCGGGCCAAGGTCACGAACTATCTCACGACATTGATGGAGGCCGGCGAGAAGGACCCGCACAGGTTGACTGTTTGCGGCCTGACCTATCTGCGCCAGCTCGATGGCAGCGTGGACCCCGTGAAGGCGGGGTATACCGGGCTGTGACGCGATTTCTGCCGCACCTCGCGGCTTCGGGTAGGAGGAATTAAAGGCCCGAATCGGCCCCATTTCGGATGTGACGGGCGGGCGATTCCCTCAGGCTGGCCCGTCACCGAAAACCTCCACTCCCCACCATATCTTGCACAAATCTCGCACCCGACCCGCAAATGCTTGGCCTGTTGCGGGCGATGTGGTAGATCGCGCTCGCCGCTTCCGATCGCCACACCAGACCGCCCGTAGCCCGCCAAAAGGCTGCGGCGGTGGAGATATTCGCAAGATGACCGCACCCAAGACCGCCTCCGCGCCCGATTCGTTTTTCGCCGCCTCGCTCGAGCAGGCCGACCCGGAAATCGCCGCCGCCATCAAGGGCGAGCTTGGCCGTCAGCGCCACGAGGTCGAGCTGATCGCCTCCGAGAACATCGTCAGCCGGGCCGTGCTGGAAGCGCAGGGTTCGGTCATGACCAACAAATATGCGGAAGGCTATCCGGGCGCGCGCTACTACGGCGGTTGTGAGTGGGTCGACGTCGCCGAGAACCTCGCGATCGATCGTGCCAAGAAGCTGTTCGGCGCCAAATTCGCCAACGTGCAGCCGAACTCCGGCAGCCAGATGAACCAGGCTGTGTTTCTGGCGCTGCTGCAGCCCGGCGATACCTTCATGGGGCTCGATCTCGCGGCCGGCGGCCATCTCACCCACGGTTCGCCCGTCAACATGAGCGGCAAGTGGTTCAAGGCCGCGCACTACACCGTGCGCCGCGAGGACCAGATCATCGACATGGACGCGGTCGCCAAGCAGGCCGAAGAGGTGAAGCCGAAGCTGATCGTTGCCGGCGGCTCGGCCTATTCGCGTGCCTGGGACTTCAAGCGCTTCCGCGAGATCGCGGACTCGGTCGGCGCCTATCTCCTGGTCGACATGGCCCACTTTGCGGGCCTCGTCGCCGGCGGCGTGCATGCTTCGCCCGTGCCGCATGCCCACGTCACCACCACCACCACGCACAAGTCGCTGCGCGGTCCGCGCGGCGGCCTGATCCTCTCCAACGACGAGGCGCTCGCCAAGAAGCTCAACTCGGCGATTTTCCCCGGCCTGCAGGGCGGCCCCCTGATGCATGTGATCGCGGCGAAGGCGGTTGCCTTTGGCGAAGCGCTGCGTCCGGACTTCAAGGTCTATGCGAAGAACGTCGTCGAGAACGCCAAGGCACTGGCCGAGGCGATGAAGAGCCACGGCTTCGACATCGTCTCCGGCGGCACCGACAACCATCTGATGCTGGTCGACCTCCGGCCGAAGGGCCTCAAGGGCAACGTCTCGGAGAAGGCGCTGGTTCGCGCCGCCATCACCTGCAACAAGAACGGCATTCCGTTTGACCCCGAAAAGCCCTTCGTCACCTCGGGCCTGCGTCTCGGCACCCCGGCGGCGACCACCCGCGGTTTCGGCGTTGCCGAATTCCAGCAGGTCGCCGGCATGATTGCCGAGGTCCTCAACGCGATCGCGCAGTCCGACGACGGCAAGGCGCCGCTGGTCGAAGCCGCGATCAAGGAACGGGTCAAGGCGCTCACCGACCGGTTCCCGATCTACCAGTAAGTAGGCCAAGCGGATGCGCTGCCCGAACTGCAACAGTCTCGATACGCAGGTAAAGGACTCGCGTCCGACCGAGGACTCTTCCGTGATCCGCAGGCGGCGCGTGTGCGTCGCCTGCAATTTCCGCTTCACCACCTTCGAGCGCGTGCAGCTGCGCGAGCTCACGGTGATCAAGCGCAACGGCCGCCGCGTGCCGTTCGACCGCGACAAGCTGATGCGCTCGGTCTCGATCTCCCTGCGCAAGCGGCAGGTCGAGCCTGAAAGGGTGGAGAAGATGGTCTCCACCATCGTGCGCGAGCTCGAGACCGGGGGCGAGGCCGAGATCTCCTCGGAGGTGATCGGCGAGACCGTGATGGAGCATCTGCGCACGCTCGACGACGTCGCCTATGTGCGCTTCGCTTCGGTCTATCGCAATTTCCGCGAGGCCAAGGATTTCGCCGACGTGCTCGGCGAGCTCTCCGGTGAGGAGGAAGCGCGGCTCGCCGCGATCCGCAAATGATCTTCCGTATCCTGGAAGATCAGTTCGCGCAGAAGGCCCGCGAGGCCAAGGACGCCGATTTTCGCTTCATGCAGCTTGCGCTGGCGCTGGGTAAGCGCGGGCAGGGGCGTACCTGGCCCAATCCGGCCGTCGGCGCGGTCATCGTCAAGGACGGGGTCATCGTCGGGCGGGGCTGGACGCAGCCCGGCGGGCGGCC
>NZ_JALBGZ010000206.1:0-9188 GCF_023006515.1 Bradyrhizobium sp. PRIMUS42 | reverse complement strand
GCTCGAGGCCGAGCGAGCCGAGCAGCTCCTGCGCGACCGGCTCCGAGGCCGACGGCGCGATGCCCCAGAGGCCGGCGACGAATTCGAGATATTCGAGCGGGGTCAGCTTGTCGTAGATCATCGGCTCGTCGGAGACCCAGGCCATTACCTGCTTGGCGGCAACGGGGTCTTGGAGCGCATCGATGCCGAAGATCGAGACCGCGCCCGCATCGGGGCGCAGCAGGCCCGCGACCATGCGCAAAGTCGTTGTCTTGCCGGCGCCGTTGGGGCCGACCAGGGCGTAGAATTCGCCGGCGTGGACGGTGAGATCGAGGCCGTCGACCGCCAGACGGTCAAAACGCTTCGTTAACCCCAGGACTTCCAGTGCCGAGCTGTCCGACTTCATGACGGCCACACCATCCGGTTTTGCATCGCCCGCGACCATGGACCCGAAGATGTTTCGGCACCATGAATCGCGCTGCCGCAAATTCCGCGCTCCGGATTGGACTAAAGGCAAGTCACCGTTTGTTGACAGCGCTGGACGGTTCAGGCTGAATTGGTTCCGGACAAATGGCGCCAACGCAGCGACACGACTGCGTAGCGACTGGACACAAGATGCGGCAAGGCGGTCGGAAAGAGCCGCCGGTTGTATCGGGAGGACGCGCGTCGATGCTGGATTTCGTTCAGCAGCTGGTCAGCGGTGTTGCGCTCGGCTGCGTTTACGGCCTGATCGCGCTCGGCTTCGTGCTCGTCTACAAGGCCACCGAGGTCGTCAATTTCGCCCAGGGCGACCTGATGATGCTCGGCGGCTTCTTCGCCTTCACCTTCATCGGCATGATGGGCCTCAACTACTGGATCGGTTTTGCCGGTGCGGTGGCCGCGATGGCGCTGTTCGGCATGCTGGCGGAGCGCGTGGTGGTGCGGCCGATCCTCGGCTATCCGCAATTCTCCATCATCATGGCGACGATCGGGCTCGGCTATTTCCTGCGCTCGATCGCCGGCATGATCTGGGGCACCGATGATCTGAAGATCGAGACTCCGTTCAGCCAGGGCGTGCTGCGGATCGGCTCGCTGGTGCTCGCCTATGACAAGCTGTCGGTGATCGCGGCGACGATGATCCTGTGCACGCTGCTCTATCTCTTCTTCAACAAGACCACGCTCGGCACTGCGATGCGCGCCAGTTCCGAGAACATGCTCGCCGCCTACTACATGGGCATCCCGGTTAAACGCGTGGTGTCGATTGTCTGGGCGATCAGCGCGGCGGTCGCGACCTGCGCCGGCGTGCTGCTGGCGCCGATCACCTTCATCCATTCCAATGTCGGTCTCGTGCTTGGCTTGAAGGCGTTTCCCGCCGCGGTCCTCGGCGGCTTCGGCTCGATCCCGGGGGCGGTGGTCGGCGGCGTCCTGATCGGCGTGATCGAGAGTATGGCCGGCTTCTACCTGCCCGAAGGCTGGAAGGACGTCGCGCCCTACCTCGTGCTGCTCGCGGTGCTGCTCCTGAAGCCTGAAGGCCTGTTCGGCCATCACGTCCGCAAGAAGGTCTGAACACCATGCGCTTCCTGTTCAAGACCGACTATGAGGACGACATCAAGCTGGTCCCGCATTCGGGCTATCTGGTCTCGTACGGAATCCTGCTCGCACTGCTGTTGATCGCGCCCTTCGTGCTCTCCAGCTATCTGATGAGCCAGCTCGTCTTCGTCTGCATCTATGCGACCGTCGGCGTCGCGCTGCTGATCCTGACCGGCTTTACCGGCCAGGCCTCACTCGGCCACGCCGCCTTCCTCGCCATCGGAGCCTACACGGCGGCCTATTTGCAGAAATATAACGTGCCGTTCCCGGTCTACTTCCTGGCCGCCGGCGCGTTGACCGGCTTGATCGGCGCCCTGGTCGGCTTTCCCGCCCTGCGCCTGACCGGCATCTACCTCGTCATCGCCACCATCTCGTTTGCCTTGATCGTCGAGGAGATCCTGGCGCGCTGGGAAAGCGTCACCCACGGCAACGAGGGCATGCGGGTCAAGACGCTGTCGCTGCTCGGCGTCGCGGTGCCGCGCGACAGCCCCACCTTCTACTTCCTCTGCCTCTCCGTGCTGGTGCTGACCATCATCGGTACGCTGAATCTCTTGCGCTCGCCGACGGGACGCGCCTTCGTCGCGATCCGCGATTCAGAGACGGCGGCACGCAGCATGGGCGTCAATGTCGCGCTCTACAAGGTGAAGTCCTTTGCGATCTCGGCGGCGATCACCGGCTTTGCCGGCGTGCTGTTCGCCCACAAGCTCTCCTTCATCTCGCCGGAGATGTTCACGCTGCAGCTTTCGATCGAGTTCATCATCGTGATCCTGATCGGCGGCACCTTCAGCCTGCATGGCGCGGTGCTGGGGGCGATCTTCATCGTGATGATCGATCCCTTCCTGACGTATTTGAAGGACGACCTGCCAGGCATGATCGGCGGCATCGCCGCGACATTCGGCGCCGGCCCGTCCACCGCGGGAACCATCCAGTCGAAGGTCGCGGCCTTCGCCTCGCTCAACGGCCTGAAGGGCGCGATCTACGGCATCATCATCGTGCTGTTCGTGCTGTTCGAGCCGCTCGGGCTCTACGGCCGCTGGCTGAAGATCAAGCTCTTCTTCCAGCTGTTCCCGCTCTACAAGCGCGCAACCTTCAAGCGGCAGAAGATCTACGTGAAGTCGGAGCGGAACCGATGAGCTATTTCCGCGCCGAGAACCTGTCGCTGCATTTCGGGGGCCTGAAGGCGGTCGATGCGGTGTCCTTCGCGGTCGAGAAGGGCGAGATCCTGTCGATCATCGGGCCGAACGGTGCGGGCAAGAGCTCGATCTTCAACCTGATCTCGCGCATCTACCGGCCGACCTCGGGCCGCATCTTCTTCGAGGACCAGGACATCACGCAGGAGCCACCCTACGACATCGCAAAACTCGGCATCGCGCGGACCTTCCAGAACATCGAGCTGTTCGAGAATGCGACCGTGCTCTCCAACCTCCTGGTCGGCCGCCATCGGCACTCGACCACGCAGCTATGGCAGGAGCTCCTGTTCCTGCCGAGCGTGCGCGCGAACGAGAAGGTGCATCGCCGCAGGGTCGAGCAGGTCATCGAATTCCTCGATCTCGAACCCTATCGCGACAAGCTGATCTCCGGCCTGCCTTACGGGGTGCGCAAGGTGATCGAGCTGGCGCGCGCACTTTGCTCGGAGCCGAAGCTGATCCTGCTCGACGAGCCGTCGTCCGGCCTCAATGTCGAGGAGACCGACGACATGTCGTTCTGGATCCGCGACATGAAGAGCGAGCTCGGCATCACCGTGCTGATGGTCGAGCACGACATGTCGCTGGTCAACCGCGTCTCCGATCGCGTCATCGCGCTGAACTACGGCAGGGTGCTCGCGATGGGCTCGCCGGCCGAGGTGCAGCAGCACCCCGATGTCGTCGCTGCGTATCTGGGAGCATGAGGCGATGGATGCGATCGCGACACCCGAGACCATCCTGAAGCTCTCCAACGTCGAGAGCTATTACGGGCCGATCATGGCGATTCGCGGCATCTCGCTGGAAGTGCCGCGCGGCCGCATCGTCACGCTGCTGGGGGCCAATGGCGCCGGCAAGACCACGGTCCTGAAGACCATCTCGGGCATTCTCGATCCGCAGAAGGGCTCGATCGAATTCATGGGCAAGCCGATCCAGCGCATGGAAGCCGACAGGATCGTGCGGCTCGGCCTCAGCCACGTGCCGGAGGGGCGCGAGGTGTTTCCGTTCCTGTCCGTACGCGAGAATTTGATGATGGGGGCCTATCCGCGCAAGGACCGCGACGGCGTCGCGGAGGATCTGGAGCGGGTTTATGGTTATTTCCCGCGCCTGAGGGAGCGCATCAGCCAGCCGGCCGGCCAGCTCTCCGGCGGCGAGCAGCAGATGCTGGCGATTGGGCGCGCCCTGATGAACCGGCCGATGCTGCTCTTGCTCGACGAGCCCTCGCTCGGCCTGTCGCCGCTGCTGGTGAAGGAGATCTTCACCATCATCCGCCGCGTCAATGAGGAGCAGGGCATGTCGATCCTGCTGGTCGAGCAGAACGCCAAGGTCGCGCTGGAGACCGCGCATTACGGCTACGTGCTGGAGATCGGCCGCATCGTGATGAACGACAGCTGCGACCGCTTGATGCATTCCCAGGACATCCAGGAGTTCTACCTTGGCGCCAAGGAAGCGGGTGCGCGAGGCGAGCGGCGCTGGAAAAAGAAGAAGACGTGGCGGTGAGGAAGAGCTGGCAGTAAGATGAGATTGTCCATCCGCAAGCAAAGACCGCCGGCAAGGCAGGCAGCGGAGGGGAGAGCGACAAGGAGGAGAGGCGCATGGCCCGACCGGCGGTGCTGACGGTCGCCGATACGATCGCAAAGTGCTTTCTGCGCGCTGCCGAGACGCGGGGCGAGCGGCCGGCCATCCGAGAGAAGAAATTCGGGATCTGGCAGCCGACGAGCTGGCGCGAGTGGCTGGAGATATCGAAGGAAATTGCCTACGCGCTTCGCGCCTCCGGCTTCATGCCCGGCGACGTCGCCTCCATCATCGCCAACGCCGTTCCCGAATGGGTCCATGCCGACATGGGCATCCTGTGCGCGGGCGGCGTCGCCTCGGGCATCTACCCGACCGATGCGTCGTCTCAGGTCGAATATCTCGTCAACGATTCCAGAACGAAAGTGATCTTCGCCGAGGACGAGGAGCAGCTCGACAAGATCCTCGCCTGCCGCGCGCGCTGCGCGAGCTTGCAGAAGATCGTCGTGTTCGACATGGAGGGCCTCAGCGGTTTCTCCGACGACATGGTGATGTCGCTCGACGAGTTTCGCGCGCTCGGTCGCAACCACATGGTCGGCCGCGAAGCGCTGTGGCAGGAGATGATCGACAGCCGCGGCGCCGGCGATCTCGCGATCCTCGTCTATACATCCGGTACGACCGGTCCGCCCAAAGGCGCGATGCATGCCAACCGCAGCGTCACGCACCAGATGCGGCATGCCAACGATTTCATTCCGGCGCAGGAGGACGACGAGCGGCTGATCTTCCTGCCGCTCTGCCACGTCGCCGAACGCATCGGCGGCTACTACATCTCGGTCGCGCTCGGCTCGGTGATGAATTTCGCCGAGAGCCCGGAGACCGTGCCGGACAATCTGCGCGAGGTGCAGCCGACCGTCTTCCTCGCGGTGCCGCGCATCTGGGAGAAATTCTATTCGGCCATCACGATCGCGCTGAAGGATGCGACGCCGCTGCAGCAATGGGTCTATCGCCGTGCCATCGACATTGGCTACCGCATGGTCGACTACAGGCTCGAGGGTAAGGCGCCGCCACTGCCGCTGCGGCTCGCGAGCCGCATCGCCTACCGGGTCGCATTTCGCAACATCCGCCGCATGATCGGGCTGGATCGTTGCCGCATCGCCTTCACCGGGGCGGCGCCGATCGCGCCGGAGCTGATCCGCTGGTATCTCGCGCTCGGCATCGACATGCATGAGCTCTACGGCCAGACCGAGAATTGCGGTGTCGCCACCATGATGCCGGCGGAGCGGATCAAGCTCGGCTCGGTCGGCACGGCGGTGCCCTGGGGCGAGGTCGCGCTGTCGCCCGACGGCGAGATCCTGATCAAGGGCGACTTCCTGTTCATGGGTTATTTGAATCAGCCGGAGAAGACCGCCGAGACCCTCGATTCCCGCGGCTGGCTGCACACCGGCGACGTCGGCACCATCGACAATGAAGGCTTCGTCCGGATCACGGACCGGATGAAGGACATCATCATCACCTCCGGCGGCAAGAACATCACGCCGTCCGAGATCGAGAACCAGCTCAAATTCTCACCCTACATCTCGGACGCCGTCGTGATCGGCGACAAGCGGCCGTACCTCACCTGCCTCGTGATGATCGACCAGGAGAACGTCGAGAAGTTCGCGCAGGACCACGACATCCCCTTCACCAATTATGCCAGCTTGTGCCGGGCGACGGAGATCCAGGACCTGATCGGCCGCGAGATCGAGCAGGTCAATGGCAATTTCGCCCGCGTCGAGACCATCAAGAAGTTCTACCTGATCGAGCGCCAGCTCACGCCGGAAGACGAAGAACTGACGCCGACCATGAAGCTGAAGCGCGGCTTCGTGAACAAGCGCTACGCCGCCGAGATCGAAGCGATGTATCGCCAGCGCGCCGTGGCGTGAGGCGCAGGACGATTTGGGAAAGCGGAGGAGCGATGGCCCTCGCCCTCCGCGTAACACGGGCCTTTAGGAGAGGAGACGTCAATGTCGAGATCGTTCGGAACGTTCGGCCTTGCTGTGAGTGCGCTGGCGCTCACCTGTCTGCCGGCCACAGCGCAAACCAAGGTCACCAACGACGGTATCTCGGCAACCGAGATCGTCCTCGGGACCCATCAGGACCTGTCGGGTCCGATCAAGGGCTGGGGCGTCCCGGTCGCAAATGGCATGAAGATGGCGACCGAGGAGGTCAATGCGGCGGGCGGCATCAACGGCCGCAAGATCCGGCTGGTCATCGAGGACAGCGGCTATGATCCCAAGAAAGCCGTGCTGGCTTCGCAAAAGTTGATCGAGCGCGACAAGATCTTCGCGATGGTCGGAGCCATGGGATCGCCGACCGTGCTGGCCGCGCAGGACATCCTGTTCGACGCCGGCGTGCTACAGCTCTTCCCGCTGACGGCGGCCGAGTTCACCTTCAAGTTCGATCCGGCCAAGCCGCAGGAGCGGCTGAAGTTCAACAATCTGCTGCCCTATGTCGAGAGCACGCGCGCGGCGCTCAAATACATGATGGAGTGGAAGAGCTTCAAGAAGCCCTGCATCATGCACCAGGACGACGAGTACGGAAAAAACGTGCTCGACGGCTTCAACCAGCAGCTCACGGCTATGAAGGTGCAGCCGGCCTCGATCACGAGTTTCAAGCGCGGCGCCTCCGACTTCAGCGCGCAGGTCGCCAAGATGAAGTCTGATGGCTGCGATCTCGTGGTGCTCGGCACCATTCTCCGCGAGACCATCGGTTCGATGACGGAAGCCAGGAAGCTCGGCTGGGACGTCACCTTCCTGGGCGCGTCGCCGACCAACGTGCTGGATGTGCCAGCGTTGGGCAAGGACGCGGTGGAAGGGCTCTATGCGGCCAGCCTCTTCGAAATCCCCTACGAGGACACGGCCAAGGACAAGGTGAAGGACTGGATTGTCAACTACAAGAAGACCTTCGGCACCGAGGCCAATACGCAGGCCATGATCGGCTACAATGCGGTGATGACTTTCGCCTTCTATGCGCAGAAGGCGGGTAAGGATCTCACGGGTCAGAAGATGCTGGATTCGCTGGAGTCGGGCGAAAAATTCCTCGACATCTTCAACTCGCCGCCGACCAAGTTCTCCAAGACCGACCATCTCGCCAATACCATCACCCAGGTGCAGCAGATCAAGGGCGGGCGCTGGGTGCTGGTGAAGGACAATCTGATGTATTGATCTATTGCGGCATTGACGGTGCACCCTCTCCCCTTGCGGGAGAGGGTGCAAGCGGCGGGCCGGGTGAGGGGTATCTATCCTCTCGAACAGTCTTGCAAATGCTGAGAACCCCTCATCCGGCGCGCTTGCGCGCGCCACCTTCTCCCGCAAGGGGCGAAGGAAGAAAGCGCGCTCGCTGCGAGAAGAGCCTACGACCCCCCGCTCGCCGTCCCCGAATTCACCGGGGCCAGTTCATCCTCCCGGCAACGCCAGCCGTCGGCGGCTTTCACGAAGGCAAAAGTCCGCTGGATACGCAGCCGGCGCGTCACGTTGAAGGCTTCGGCCGAGCGCTCCTTGTTGCCAGTTCCGGGCTGCGGCCGACCCGTCCTGGCGTCCCAGCAGGTGCCGGTGCAGTTGGAGGCGACCTTGCTGCACATGGTGAAGGGCGCCAGCACGGCCATCTCGATCTCGCCCGTGACCTGCGCCTCCTGCTCGGTCACCTGGCTGTCGAGCGCGTAGACGCGGTTGATGCGGAGGAAGTTGCCGCAGGAATTAGCCGCATGGATACGCGCCGCGCAAAAATCGACCGCGTCGGTGTCGGGGATGCGGGCCGCGACCTGCCGGCCGAACACCTTCTTGGGGTCGCCCTTCGCCGTACGGATCTCGTCGGTCTTGCGCCTCAAATGATCCGCAAGACACTCCTCCGCGGTTTCGAGCTCCTGAAGCGGCACATTCTCCTTGCCGACCAGATTGCATTTGCGATCGCGCTCGCGCGTCCACCTGCCATATTCGGCGAAGGCAAAGCGCGCCGCGATCGGATCCAGCTTGCCGATCAGGCCGAGCACCTGGCCGTTGAGCTCCGTTTCCGCGAGCGCCAGCGACGGGTCCGCGCAGATCAGCGCGCCCGCCGCGGTGTTGGCCGCAAGGCAGTCGAAATCGGGATCGCGCACGATCGCCGCGCGCTCCTCGGTCACCTTGAGCAGGCAGGCCTTCACCCGGTCGAACTCGTCGGTGCGGATCGCGGTCTGGCCGACGATGCCGCAGCTGAGGTTGCGCTGGCGGATCCAGATCGCATTTTCCTCGATCCCAGGCAGCCGATCGGGCAGGCGGGCGAGCCGCCCCTCGATCGCCGCGCTCAGCTTCTCGGCAGCGGCGGCGAGCGTGGCATCACCGCAGAACAATTGATTGCCGGGGTCGCGAATCAGCTGACAATTGTTCCTTGCAAACAGCGGCAGCCGGTCGGCGACGGAACGGTCGGCTGGCTCGGATTGCGCGAAGCCCGGAACCGCCGGCAACGCCAGCAACGCAAGCACAGTCGGCACGATGAACCGCATTCCAGTCGCCCCCGCATGGAAGGCGCCATGCTAGCGGTTTGGATCGCGCGGTGGAATGAGTTTGTGTCGGGTGGTTCGTAAGCCGGATGGCGCGCAAGCGTAATCCGGGATTCGTGCAACGGCGGCACCGTCCCGGATTGCGCTGCGCTCTATCCGGGCTACGAGGCCGCTACAATCAATGGGCCTCGACGGCGACCATCGAGAGCCGCGCGGGTTCGTCGACATATTTCATCACGGCCGACTGGTAGAGCGCGAACAGCGGTTGGTAGCTCCGCGCAGCGTCGTCCTCGACCATCGCCATGCGGCGGTTGTCGAGCATCAGCCAGTGTCCGCCGAGACGCGCGGCGACAACCGCATGCTCTTCGCCGGCCCTGACGTCGCGCACCACGACGATGCGGAGGTCCTCAGGCGCCATGCCCGCCAGCCGCAGC
>NZ_JALBGZ010000205.1:0-9214 GCF_023006515.1 Bradyrhizobium sp. PRIMUS42 | reverse complement strand
CGCAAGCACCGTGCTGGGGCTGGATGCCGCGCCGCCGGGCGTGACGCGCGGATTCCTGCCGCAGCTGTTGCCGAGCGCAAGGCAGTAGCGCAGGCGCGAGCTCTCCCCACACCGTCATTGCGAGCGCAGCGAAGCAATCCAGAATCTTTCCGCTGTAAGACTCTGGATTGCGTCGTCGCAAGAGCACCTCGCAATGACGGGCTTGTAGCGTGCGCTTTCCAAACCTTCACTGTCATCGCCCGCGCAGGCGGGCGATCCAGTGCTCCGCGGCAGCCGTGATTGAACCGGGAAGCCGCGGCGTACTGGATTCCCCGCTTTCGCCGGGAATGACCGCGGTGCGTGCGGCATCATCTTGCGCATCACGACCGCTCGCACATTCTCCTCGCGCCCACATCGTTCCCCCGACCTGCCGTTCCATCAATCCAAAAACGGCATCGATCGATACTGCCTTGAACTTGGACACTTCGCCGCGCGCGCCTCTAGGACTCGTCTCGGGGAAACGGGTCGAGTTCAAGGAGGCGCCTGATGAGCGCAGTGGTGTCCGCAGCGGATGCGAGGAGGTCTCGCGTCAGGCTGTTCATCGTGACCATGTTGTTCCTGGTCACCACCGTGAATTATGCCGACCGCGCCACGCTGTCGATCGCAGGCCCCGCGCTCTCCAAGGAGCTTCATCTCGATCCCGTCGCCATGGGCTGGATCTTCTCGGCCTTCGGCTGGTCCTATGTCGTGGCGCAGGTACCGGGCGGCTGGCTGCTCGACCGCTACGGCTCGCGCATCGTCTATGCCTTCAGCATCATCATCTGGTCGCTGTTCACGCTGATGCAGGGCTGGGTCGGCTTCCTCAGCGCCGGTACGGCCGTCGCCGTGCTGTTCGCGCTGCGCCTGCTTGTCGGCGTTGCGGAAGCGCCGTCCTTCCCCGCCAATGCGCGTATCGTCGCCGCCTGGTTTCCGAGCAACGAGCGCGGCACCGCGTCGGCCTTCTTCAACTCGGGACAGTATTTCGCCACCGTGATCTTCGCGCCGCTGATGGGCTGGATCGCGCACTCTTACGGCTGGCGCTTCGTGTTCTTCGTGATGGGTGCGCTCGGCATCGTCATGGGCTTCGTCTGGATCAAGACCATCTATGGCCCGAAGGAGCATCCTTCGATCAATGAGGCGGAGTTCGACTACATTAGGGAAGGCGGCGCGCTGGTCGATCTCGACGCGCCCAAGGACGATCTGCCGCGCGAGCGTGCGCCCGAGGCCGGCTCCGGCTGGGACCACATCCGCCAGTTGCTCTCCAACCGCATGATGCTCGGCGTCTACCTCGGCCAATACTGCATCAACACGCTGACCTATTTCTTCCTGACCTGGTTCCCGGTCTATCTCGTCAAGGAGCGCGGGCTGTCGATCCTGCAAGCCGGCTTCGTCGCGACGCTGCCGGCGCTGTGCGGCTTCATCGGCGGCGTGCTCGGCGGCATCATCTCCGATGCGATCCTGCGCAGGACCGGCTCGCTGACCATGGCGCGCAAGATCCCGATCGTCGGCGGCATGCTGCTGTCGATGTCGATCATCGCCTGTAACTATGTCGACGGACAGGCGCTGGTAGTCGGCTTCATGGCGCTCGCCTTCTTCGGCAAGGGCATCGGTGCGCTCGGCTGGGCGGTCGTCTCCGACACCTCGCCAAAGGAAGCCGGCGGCGTCTCGGGCGGCCTGTTCAACACCTTCGGCAACCTTTCCTCGATCACCACCCCGATCGTGATCGGCTACATCCTGGCCGCGACCGGCTCGTTCAACGGCGCGCTGGTGTTCGTCGGCGCCAATGCGCTGGTGGCCGCATTCGCCTATCTCGTGATCGTGGGCAAGATCGAGCGCTTGACGCTCAAACGTTCCTCCTGAGGGCTCCCATGGGAGCTTGACCAGGCAACTTAACGGCGGCTTCACAGCCGCCGTCTTTGTTTCGGGGGTAATCGATGCTAGAAGTGCCGGGGAAACGCCTTATCCATCTAAGGCATGTATCGATGTTCGACCTCAACCAGCTCCGCTGTTTCGTCACGGTGGCGGAAGAATTGCATTTCGGCCGCGCCGCCGCGCGGCTGAACATGACCCAGCCGCCGCTGTCCCGGCAGATCCAGGTGCTCGAGCACATCATCGACGCGCCGCTGCTGGAGCGCACCAGCCGCTCGGTCCGTCTCACCCCTGCGGGACGCAGCTTCCTGCCGGAGGCGCGCCGCATTCTCAAGCTTGCGGAAAGCGCTTCGCAAGTCGCCCGCCGCATCGCGCTCGGCAAGACCGGCTCGCTGAAGATCGGCTTCACGGCCGCCGCAGCTTACGGCTTCCTCCCCGAGCTCGTCGCGGCGTGCCGCGCCAAGCTGCCCGAGGTCGACTTCTCGCTGAAGGAGATGGTGTCGGGCGACCAGTTCGAGGCGCTGACCTCGGGCCAGATCGACGCCGGGCTGCTCAGGCCGCCGATCGCGCGCCCCGAGCTCACCAGCCGCCGCGTCGTCGCCGAGCCCCTCCTCGCCGCGATCCCGAAGAAGCATCCGCTGGCGAACGTCGAGAGCATCACCATCAAGGATTTCGACGACCAGCCCTTCGTGATGTATTCGCCCTATGAGAGCCGCTACTTCCACGATCTCTTGGTGGCGCAATTCACCCGCGCCGACGTGCTGCCACGCTATGTCCAGCACCTCAGCCAGATCCACTCGATCCTGGCCATGGTGCGCGCCGGCCTGGGCCTTGCCATCGTGCCGGCTGCGGCCGCGGGCTTGAAGATCTCCGACGTCCGGCTGCGTCCGCTGAAGCTGCGGGGCCGCGTGCCGGTCGAGCTGTTCATGGTGTGGCGCCGCGACGACGAGAATCCGCTGCTCTCGGCGCTGGTCAAAATCGCCGGTGAATTGTCCTCCACGGAGGTGGCGGAGGATTGATGCTCAATCCGCATCGGTCGATATAGGCTTTGGCTTGGACGCGTATCGAACGGTCTCCTAAACCACGGCGCATGGACGCGCAGGCTTTGACCCCGCGTCCTCCTCAACACGCAATAAGGGAGCAGCGCCCGTGAGCAAGATGACCCCGCAGGAAATGGCCAAGAAGATCGGATCCGGCCTCCTGTCCTTTCCCGTCACGCCGTTCAAGGCGGACTACTCCTTCGACGAGGCGACCTACCGTTCCAACATGGACTGGCTGTGCGGCTACGACGTTGCCGGCCTGTTCGCTGCCGGCGGCACCGGCGAATTCTTCTCGCTGACGCCGACCGAGGTTCCGCACGTCGTCAAGATTGCCGTCGAGGAGACCAAGGGCCGCGTGCCCGTGCTTGCCGGCACCGGCTATGGCACCGCGATCGCCCGCGAGATCGCTGTGGGTGCCGAGAAAGCCGGCGCCGACGGCCTGTTGCTGCTGCCGCCCTATCTCACCCATGCCGAGCAGGACGGCCTTGCCGCCCATGTCGAGGCGGTCTGCGCCTCGGTGAAGATCGGCGTCATCGTCTACAACCGCGACAACGCGATTCTCCAGCCCGACACGCTCGCCCGCCTTGCCGAGCGCTGCCCGAACCTCGTCGGCTACAAGGACGGCATCGGCGACATCGAGCTGATGACCCGCGTCTACACCAAGCTCGGCGACCGCCTGACCTATGTCGGCGGCCTGCCGACCGCGGAGACCTTCGCGCTGCCCTATCTCGACATGGGCGTGACGACCTATTCGTCCGCCGTGTTCAACTTCGTGCCGGAATTCGCCACCAATTTCTACACGGCCGTGCGCAAGCGTGACCACGCCACGATCCAGGCCGGGCTGAAGGATTTCATCCTGCCGCTGATCGCGATCCGCAACCGCAAGAAGGGCTATGCGGTCTCGATCATCAAGGCCGGCATGAAGGTGATCGGCCGCGATTCCGGCCCGGTCCGCCCGCCGCTGACCGACCTCACCGAGCAGGAGATCGCGGAAGTGACCGCGCTGGTGAAGAATCTGCCCGCCATCCGATCGTCACAACAGGCTGCAGAATAGGACGACAACAGCGAGGAGCGTGCGATGGCCCAGACTGATATTTCCGGCGCACCTGTTATCACGACGATGCAGGTGATCCCGGTCGCGGGCCGCGACAGCATGCTCCTCAACCTCAGCGGTGCGCACGCCCCGTTCTTCACCCGCAACATCGTCATCCTCACCGACAATGCCGGCCACACCGGCCTCGGTGAGGTGCCTGGCGGGCAGAAGATCTGGCAGACGCTCCAGGACGCCCGCGATCTCGTCATCGGCAAGACCGTCGGCGCGATGAACAACATCCTCGCCGACGTCCGCACCGCCTTCGCCGACCGCGATTCCGGGGGCCGCGGCAAGCAGACGTTCGATCTCCGCGTCATGATCCACGCGGTGACGGCGATCGAATCCGCGCTACTCGATTTGCTCGGCCAGCACCTCAACCTGCCGGTCGCGGCGCTGCTCGGCGAAGGCCTGCAGCGCAAGAGCGTCGAGACGCTCGGCTATCTCTTCTTCGTCGGCGACCGCCGCAAGAGCAGGCTGGACTACGTCGCGGGCGAGACCGGCAAGCCGGAGTGGTTCAACCTCCGCCATCAGGAGGCGATGACGCCGGAGACCGTGGTGCGACTCGCGGAAGCCACCCACGACCATTACGGCTTCGCCGACTTCAAGCTGAAGGGCGGCGTGCTGCGCGGCGAGCAGGAGATCGAGGCGGTCACCGCCATCGCAAAGCGCTTCCCGAACGCGCGCGTCACGCTCGACCCCAACGGCGCCTGGTCGCTGGACGAAGCTGTCAGCCTCTGCAAGGGCATGCACGGCATCCTCGCCTATGCCGAGGACCCCTGCGGCGCCGAGGCCGGCTTCTCCGGCCGCGAGATCATGGCCGAGTTCCGCCGCGCCACGGGGCTGCCGACCGCGACCAACATGATCGCGACCGACTGGCGCCAGCTCTCCCATGCGCTGCGCCTCGGCGCAGTGGACATTCCGCTGGCCGATCCCCATTTCTGGACCATGCAGGGGTCTGTGCGCGTCGCCCAGACCTGCCGCGACAACGGCCTGACCTGGGGCTCGCATTCCAACAACCATTTCGACATTTCGCTGGCCATGTTCACCCATGTCGGTGCCGCCGCGCCCGGCAAGGTCACCGCGATCGACACCCACTGGATCTGGCAGGACGGCCAGGCGCTGACCAGGGAGCCGCTCCAGATCAAGGGCGGCAAGATTGCCGTCCCGGACCGGCCGGGGCTGGGTATCGAAATCGACAGGGCGGCCATCGACGCGGCGCATGACCTCTACAAGCGGCATGGACTTGGCGCCCGTGATGACGCTATTGCCATGCAGGACCTGATCCCAGGCTGGACCTTTGACGACAAACGTCCCTGCCTCGTGCGCTAAACTCTGGAGGAATACATGACTGCGATCCTGAAGAACTTCATCGGCGGCGAATGGGTCGACGGCTCCGGCGTCACCAGGAACATCAACCCCTCCAACACCAACGACGTCGTCGGCGAATACGCCAAGGCTGACAAGGCGCAGACCGAGAAGGCGATCGCCGCCGCCAAGGCCGCCTTCCCAGCCTGGGCGCAATCGACGCCGCAGGTGCGCTATGACGCGCTGAACAAGATTTCCCTCGAAATCCTCGCCCGCAAGGAAGAGCTCGGCCGCCTGCTCGCGCGCGAGGAAGGCAAGACCCTGCCGGAAGGCATCGGCGAGGTCGCCCGCGCCGGCCAGATCTTTGCGTTCTTCGCCGGCGAGGCGCTGCGCCTGATCGGCGAGAAGGGCGCCTCGGTGCGTCCCGGCCTCGACGTCGAGCTCACCCGTGAGCCGGTCGGCGTCATCGGCATGATCACGCCCTGGAATTTCCCGATCGCGATCCCGGCCTGGAAGATCGCGCCGGCGCTCTGCTACGGCAACACCGTGGTGTTCAAGCCGGCCGAGCTGGTGCCGGGCTCGGGGCATGCGCTGTCCGAGATCATCACCCGTTCCGGCATTCCCGCCGGCGTGTTCAATCTCGTGGTCGGCTCCGGCTCCGTGGTCGGCCAGACCCTGCTCGACCACCCGGATGTGGCCGCGATCTCCTTCACCGGCTCGGTGCAAACGGGGCGCAAGATCGCGCAGGCCTGCGTGCTCTCGAACCCGATGAAGAAATTCCAGCTCGAGATGGGCGGCAAGAATCCGCTGGTCGTGCTCGATGACGCGGACCTGAAGACGGCCGTCGAGGTCGCCGTCAACGGCGCTTATTTCTCCACCGGCCAGCGCTGCACCGCCTCCTCCCGCCTGATCGTCACTGAAGGCATCCACGACCGCTTCGTCGCGGCGGTGGCCGAACGGCTGAAGGGCCTGTCGGTGGACGACGCGCTCAAGGCCGGCGTGCATATCGGCCCTGTCGTCGACCAGAGCCAGCTCGACCAGGACCTGCGCTACATCAAGGTCGGCCAGGACGAGGGCGCCAAGCTCGCGTGGGGCGGCGAACTGCTCAAGCGCGAAACGCCCGGCCACTACCTCCAGCCGGCGCTGTTCACCGAAGCCAACAACAACATGCGCATCGCGCGTGAGGAAATCTTCGGACCGGTCGCCGCCGTCATCCGCGCCAAGAACTACGAGGAAGCACTCGCGATCTCCAACGACACCGAGTTCGGCCTCGCCTCCGGCATCTGCACCACCAGCCTGAAATACGCCTCGCACTACAAGCGCAACAGCGAGTCCGGCATGGTGATGGTCAATCTGCCGACCGCCGGCGTCGACTATCACGTGCCGTTCGGCGGCCGGAAGGGCTCGAGCTACGGCGCCCGCGAGCAGGGTTCGTATGCGCGCGAGTTCTACACCACGGTGAAGACGGCTTATACGTTCCCGGGCTGAGACATCGTAGGGTGGGCAAAGCGAAGCGTGCCCACCACCTACGTTTGACGTGAAGAATGGTGGGCACAGCGCGTTGCGCCTTTGCCCACCCTACGGTTTCGGAGGCAAGCGCAGATGGACCAGGACGTCGCAGCGAAAGAGCAGCCCCGCTATATCAAGCTCAACGAGCGCGACAATGTCGCGATCGTGGTCAATGATTTCGGGCTACCCGCCGGCTCCCGCTTCGCCTGCGGACTGACGCTGCGCGCCTTCGTGCCTCAGGGCCACAAGACGGCGCTGGTCGATATCGCGCAAGATCAACCGATCGTCCGCTATGGCGAGATCATCGGCTATGCGCTGTCGCCGATCCTGGCCGGGGAATGGGTGGACGAGGCGCGCATCCGCATGCCGGAGGCCCCTGACCTCGACAAGCTCGAAATCTCGACTGCCGTCCCCGCGCCGCTGCCGCCGCTCGAAGGTTTCACCTTCGAGGGCTTCCGCAATGCGGACGGCTCGGTCGGCACGAAAAATATTCTCGGCATCTCCTCCTCCGTGCAATGCGTCAAGGGCACGATGGAATACGCCGTGAAGCGCATCCGCGCCGAGCTGCTGCCGAAGTACCCCAACGTCGACGACGTCGTCCCGCTGACGCACGCCTATGGCTGCGGCGTCGCCATCACCGCGCCCGATGCGGTGGTGCCGATCCGCACGCTGCAGAACATCGCGCTGAACCCGAACTTCGGCGGTGAGATCCTGGTCGTCGGCCTCGGTTGCGAGAAGCTCGCGCCGGAGCGGCTGGTGCCGGAAGGCGTCAGCGACGCCATCGTGCGCATGCAGGACGAGGCCTTCGACGGCTTCGGCGCGATCGTCGACGCGATCATGACCCAGGCCGAAGCGCGCCTGAAAATCCTCAACAAGCGCGCCCGCGAGACCTGCCCGGCCGCCGACCTCGTCATCGGCCTGCAATGCGGCGGCAGCGACGCCTTCTCCGGCGTCACCGCGAACCCCGCCGTCGGCTTCGCCGCGGACCTTCTGGTGCGCGCCGGCGCCACCGTGATGTTCTCCGAAGTGACCGAGGTGCGCGACGCCATCCAGTTGCTCACGCGGCGCGCGATCAACGAGGACGTCGGGCGCGCATTGGTGCGCGAGATGGCCTGGTACGATTCTTATCTGGCCCGCGGCGGCGCCGACCGCAGCGCCAACACCACGCCCGGCAACAAGAAGGGCGGCCTCGCCAACATCGTCGAGAAGTCATTGGGTTCGATCGTCAAGTCCGGCTCCTCCGCCATCGCCGGCGTGCTCTCGCCCGGCGAGAAGGCGACGCAGAAGGGCATGCTGTTCGCGGCAACGCCGGCCTCCGACTTCATCTGCGGCACGCTCCAGCTCGCCTCCGGCATGACGCTGCAGGTGTTCACCACCGGCCGCGGCACGCCTTACGGCCTTGCGGCAGCGCCCGTGATCAAGGTCGCGACCCGCAGCGAGCTCGCCCGCCGCTGGAAGGATTTGATCGACTTCGACGCCGGCCGCATCGCCACCGGCGAGAAGACCATCGAGGAGACCGGCTGGGACCTGTTCCGCCTGATCCTCGATGTCGCCTCTGGCCGCACAAAACCGTGGTCGGATCGCTGGGGCATCCACAACGACCTCACGCTGTTCAATCCGGCGCCGGTGACCTGAGCGCCGACGAGCCGGTCGATCACTGACTATCGATCAGGTGATCATTCACGCCCATGGCGCGCAACGCATCGTTGCCACGCTCAGCCGCGATGGCATCTCCATTCACGATGACGGCGCGGGCCTGCCCGATGGCGCCGAACACGGCCTGACCGAGCCGTTTCAGACCGGCAACGTCGCCGGCGACGGCGCAGGCCTCGGCCTGTCGATCGTTCGCGAGATCATCGCTGCCCATGGCGGCGAGCTGATCATCTCTTCCGCGCCCGGCCGCGGCACGACCATGATCCTGCGCTTTCCCCAAGGCGCCGCGCCGGTCAAAGCCCGGCAGCTTGCTCTGCAAGAGCCCTAAGCGATGCGCATCGGCTCTGCCGCGAAACCGTCCGGAAACATTGGCGCGAAAAGCTTCTGCATCGGCTCGTCCTTTCGCATCAAGCAACCAATATGTGCGCCGGAGGCGATGAGAATGTTCGCACACGAGCGAACCTGTTCCGGCATCGCCACGACCAAACCTCCGATTGACATCTTCAACGGAGATTTTCCAATGCGTGTTCTCACAATAATTGCCGTTGCCGGCGCCGTGATTGCGAGCTCGGCCGGCGCCTTCGCCGCCGAGCTTCCCTCTTACGAAGTGAAGTCCTTGCCGATCTCGGCGACGCAGGTGCAGGTGCTCGGCGGTACGGGCGTCGAGGAGCAGTCGGCCGCGCCCGCGATGATCGTCGCCGGCATGCCCGCCTCGCCCGCACAGGTC
>NZ_JALBGZ010000204.1:0-9221 GCF_023006515.1 Bradyrhizobium sp. PRIMUS42 | reverse complement strand
AGCGGCAGCGCGTGGCGCTGGCGCGCGCGTTCCTCGCGGACGCGCCGGTGCTGATCCTGGACGAGGCGACCTCGAGCCTCGATTCGGAATCGGAGGCGCTGATCCAGCAAGCGATGGAGCGGCTGATGAAGGGCCGTACCTCGATCGTGATCGCGCACCGGCTATCGACGGTGCGCAGCCTCGATCGGATCCTGGTGTTCGACCGCGGCGAGATCGTCGAGCAGGGCACGCATGCTGTGCTCGCGGGCAAGCCAGGGGGCATCTATCGCGGCCTGTTCGAGCGCCAGGTGGTGGAGCTCGGACATATCGCAGCAGCGGAATGAGGCGCGCGGCAGCGGGGCAGATGTCCCGATGCATCGTGGCCAAGGATGGAATGACATGAAAGACCTGACGAACGGCTCCATCGTTAGACACATCCTGGCCATGACGCCGCCGATCATGGTCGGCATGATCTCGATCATGATCTGCCAGCTGGTCGATTTGTACTTCGTTTCGGGATTGGGCGATGCCGCCGTCGCGGGCGTCGCCGCGGCGGGCAATGCCGGCTTTCTCGTCAACGGGCTGATGCAGGTGCTCGGCGTCGGCACGGTGGCGCTGATCGCGCATGCCGTGGGACGCAAGGACCGATCGGACGCCAACCTGATCTTCAACCAGGCGATCGTGCTGTCGGCGCTGTTCGGAGTGCTGACTCTGGTCGCAGGTGCCGCGCTGTCGCGCCATTACATGCGCTCGATTGCCGCGGATCAAGCCACGATCGAGGCTGGGACCACTTATCTGCTGTGGTTCATGCCGGCGCTCGCCTTGCAGTTCGTGACCCAGGTGATGGGATCTGCGCTGCGCGCCACCGGTATCGTACGTCCCTCCATGCTGGTGCAGGTGCTTGCCGTGACTATCAACATCGCGCTGGCGCCGGTGCTGATCTCGGGGTGGGGCACCGGCTACGCACTCGGCGTTGCCGGGGCGGGGCTGGCAAGCTCGATCGCCGTCGCCATCGGCGTGCTGATGCTGCTGGCGTACTTCCGCAAGGTCGAGCGCTATGTCGCCTTCAATCCGGCGCAGTGGCGCCCGCAGCCGCGCCATTTGAAGCGCATCCTCAATGTCGGCCTGCCGGCCGGCGGCGAGTTCGCGATGATGTTCATCTTCATGGCGGTGGTCTACTACGTGCTAAGCGATTTCGGCGCGGCAGCGCAGGCGGGTTTCGGCATCGGACAGCGCGTCCTCGCCCTGATCCAGATGCCGGCGCTTGCGGTTGCGCTGGCGGCCGGCCCGATCGCCGGCCAGAATGTCGGTGCCGGAAACGGCGCGCGCGTGCGCGAAACCTTCGTCCAGGCGGCGTTGATCGCCACCGTCGTGATGATCGGGTTCATGTGCGTGGCGCAGCTCAAGCCCGAATTCTTGCTCGCCGGTTTCTCCAACGACCGGGAGACGATGGAGATCGCCTTCCTGTTCTTGCGCATCATCTCGCTCAACATGGTGGCGCAGGGCCTGATCTTCACCTGCTCGAGCATGTTTCAGGGCCTCGGCAACACCAAGCCGGTGCTCCTGAGCTCGGCGACGCGCGTGTTCACCTATTCGCTGCCGGCGATCTGGCTCTCGACCCGGCCGGGCTTTCGCATGGAATACGTTTGGTATCTGTCGGTCGCGGCGACCACGTTCCAGGCGGGCTTAAGCCTTTGGCTGCTGCGCCGCGAGTTCGGCAAGCGTCTGGCTTTGGCGGCAAAGAAGAAGGCTCCTGAGCAGGAGAGCCCAGAGCCGATGGTGCCTGTCGCCCGCGAGCCTGCGTAACGGCAGCTTGTTCCATCCTGGCTGGTCCGGCTAACTTGCCGGGCGGTGTGGATGATCGGCTGCAGAAGAGTCAATGACCGGAGTGACGAACGAGCAGCAGCGGGTGTCTTGGCTCGCCGCAATCTGGGCGGCGCGCTATCGCACGCCGGCCCGCTTCGTCGCGCTGATCGCTCTGCTGCTGCCGTGGACCACGACCGGGCTGATCTTTGCGCTCATACCCTGGCTGATCGCGTTCGCGTTCGTCGATCTCCGCGAATTTCCGCGTTCGCTGCTTCGTCCGATCTGCCTGCTGCCGATCGCGCTGGTCGCGCTCGCCGCCGTCGGCACGCTCTGGTCGGATGCGCCGTGGCCGGAACGAATCCATGCGATAGGGCCGGCAACGAAGCTGCTGGTCATTCCGCTCCTGATCTACCAGTTCGAGCGCTGGCCCTACGGCCATTGGGTGTTTTACGCGTTCCTGGCGTCCTGCACGGCCTTGATGCTCTATTCCTTCGCCGTCGCCATCGACCCGGCACTCTCGCTGAAGCTCTATCTGTCGCGTGGACCCTACAAGGTCGAAAGCGGGATCGCGGTGCGCAACTATATCGACCAGAGTCAGGAATTCGCGCTCTGTGCGCTGGCGTTGGTCTATCCGATCGTGGCGCTGCTGCGACAACGCCGCATGACCATCGCGGTGCTGTTGGTGGCACTCGCGATCGGATTCCTCGCCAACATGATCTTTGTCGTGGTTTCGCGCACGGCGCTGGTGACGCTGCCGATCCTGGTGATGGTGTTCGCGCTCCTGCATCTGCGCCGACGTACGGCGCTGCTCGTCGTAGGCGCCATGGTGTTATTGGCCCTGCTGCTCTGGAACGTCTCGCCGAATCTGCGCACGACGGTGGCCAAGTTCGGCGGAGACTATGAGCTGAGCGTGCAGGATGGTCAGGTCAGTGGTATGGGCTCACGCTTGGAGTATTGGCGAAAGTCCCTGGGCTTCATCGCCGATGCGCCGTTGGTCGGCCATGGCACCGGCTCGATCCGCGGCCTGTTCGCAAGCGCGGCTGCCGATGCGAAGATCGATCCACTGCGCGGGGAGATCGTCAGCAACCCGCACAATCAGACCTTTAGCGTCGCCGTGCAGTGGGGCGTCGTCGGCGTCCTGATCCTCTACGCGCTCTGGTTTGCGCACCTCTCGCTGTTTCGCGACGAGGCGCTGGCCGCTTGGATCGGCCTGCTGGTCGTGGTGCAGAACATGCTGACCTCGCTGCTCAACACCCATTTGTTCGACTTCACGCCGGGCTGGGTCTACGTGCTCGGCGTCGGTGTCGCCGGCGGCATGGCGCTGGCGAGAAGGGGCGCAAGGCTAGTGCACGCCAAAACTGTTCCAGACCAGGCCGAGGCCTGACAGAAACAAGAGGCCGAGCACGACATCGCCGAAATGCTTGTCGCTCAGCGCGTGATAGACGCGCGCACCGGCCCATGCGCCGATCAAGGTGCCCGGAAACGCGATCAGCGCCAGCCAGACCACCTTGAACTCAACGAGGCCCGAGGCGGTCTGCAGCACCAGCGCGGTGGCAAGCACCGTGAAATTGAAGAGCTGGAAGATGCCGCGCCGCTCGTGCTTGTTCCAGCCGCGGATGTTGGCCCACAGGATCGGCAGCGGACCCGACAGGCCGGCGAGGCCGCCCAATATGCCGCCGGCAAAGCCGATCGCGCCGTCGGCGATGCGGCCGCCGAACGTGATGGCGAGCGGCTTCTTGTTCAGGTACAGCGCGCTCGAAAAGATCAGGAGCAGGACACCGACGCTCAGCTTGAAAACTTTTGGATCGGCCGAGGCGACCAGCGTGGTCCCTAGCGGCACGCCGATCAACCCGCCGATCAGGAACGGCCAGACCAGCGAGAGATCAAAACTCTTCCACATCGAGGGCAGCGTCGAGGTCTGCGCGATCACGGAGCAGATCAGCACCAGCGGCACGGCGAGCGAGGGCGGCAGCACGTAGAGCCAGATGCCGAGCGCCATCAGCGCCGTGCCGAATCCCGCCAGCCCCGAGACGAAGCCTCCGGCCAGCGCGCCGAACAGCAGCAGGACGTAGGTGAGCATTTCCAACAGATCGTCCTCTTCGCCGGGCGATCCCGAAGTGTTGATCGCAATCGCTCGCATAACACGCTTGCTGCCATGCAGGTCAATCCACGCTGCACGCAAGCGTGATCTGCGGCCTCGGGCTTTCACGGCAGATGCGCCTACATGACGGTCGTACCTCAATCTTGGGGCCGCCCGAAATGATCATCCGCTCGGATCGATCGGTCCCGAATGCGATGATGGAGAATGAAATGACCCGCGCCAAGATTGCCGTTGCAGCCGCGCTGCTGGCGGCGGCGCTGACGCCGACAATGGCCCAGGCGCAGCTTTCCGAGCCCGCGGCTTACCAGGCCGCCCATCCCGACCGCGATGTGCTGAATGGCGGCCAGCTCACGCCTGCAGGACGCGCGGCGCGCGGGCTGCAGGGAATGCCTGACGATGCGTATGCATCGCAGGTCTATCCGTCGCCTGCGGCACCGGCCGTGCGCTCCAGCCATCGCCGTCATCGTCGATGATCTAGACGATCTGCCTGGTGTCGGCGGGCTTCTGCAGCGCGCCGACCAGGATGCGCAGCGCTTCCGTCAATTCCGATCTGTTGCGTGCCGCCCCCAGCGAGACGCGTGCCGCGTGCGGCGGTGTCCCATCGACTGTGAAGGCATCGCCGGCGACGACCGCAAGTCCATTCCGCAGGAGATGTGCGGCGAGATCGGGCCGGTCCTCAGGCAGCCGCAGCCACAGATGATGCGCGGCGGGCTTGGCCTGGAACTTGAAGCCCTTCAGCGCGCGCTGCGCGAGCTGCTGACGTCCGACCGCCTCGCTCCGGATGGCGGTGATGATGCGATCGGCAATGCCGCTTTCGATCCAATGCGTCACCAGCGCGACCATCAGCGGCGCCGGCATCTGCACGGTCGCCTGCAAATATGTCCGCATCTCCCGCTGTGCGTCGCTGTCGGGCGTCACCAGATAGGCAACGCGCAGCGCCGGCGCGATGCATTTCGACAGCGTGGTCGCCAAATAAGTCCGCTCCGGAATGAGGCCCGCGATCGGCGATGCCGAGCGGTCGAGCAGGCCGTAGGCGTCGTCCTCGATCAGGATCGTGTCGGTATCGCTGATGATCCTTGCGATGGCGCTGCGCCGCTCGGGGGAAAGCGTCGCGGTGGTCGGATTGTGCAGCGTCGGAATGAGATAGACGGCCCTTGGCCGGTGCACGCGGCAAGCCTTTGCCAGCGCATCGGGAAGGATGCCGCCCTCATCCATGGCGACGCCGACGAGCTTGACGCCGAGCCGCGACGCGGCGGCCTTGATGCCGGGAAATGTCAGCGCTTCCGTCAGCACGATGTCGCCGGGGCGTGCGAGATAGGCGAGCAGGTTGAACAGGATCGTCTGCGCGCCCGGAAAGATCACGAGCTTGTCCGCCTGCGCGTGTGGCACCCGAGCACGCATCCAGCGCGCGGCGACCTCGCGTTCATGTGCGCTGCCGCCGGGCGGCTGATAGTTGAGATACGCCGTCAGGCCCGATTGCCCCCGGATCGCTTCCATCCCGGCGATGATGCGTTCGTCGAGCTGCGCCTCGAGCGGATGAGGCGGCACGTTCATCGAAAGATCGATCGCGACGGGATGCGGCAGGTCGGCCGCGCGGCGCGCGCTGGTCTCCGACACGAACGAGCCCTGTCCGACGCGAGCTTCCATGATGCCGCGGCGCCGCGCCTCGGTGTAGGCGCGCGTCACCGTGGTGAGGTCGATGCCGAGCGCTTTTGCGAGAGCGCGCTGGGTCGGCAATTGCTGGCCGCGCACCAGCCGGCCGGCGGCGATGTCGGCCTCCATGGCCTCGACGATGCGCTGGTAGCGCGGCCCTGAGAGCTCCGAGATTGTAGGAGTCCAATCCATGCAATTTAGGCCCATATCCTTTGAATGTATGGATGCAAGATAATATTGTATGGATCGTTGGAAAGGAAGAGGTGTGGTCATGACGGTCTCTCTGGCAAAGGCGATGTGGCGGGGCTTCAGCGGCAAATGTCCAAATTGCGGGGAAGGGCGCATGTTCGGCCACTTCCTCAAGGTGGCTGACGCTTGCGACCATTGCGGCGAGGAGTTGTTTCACCAGCGCGCAGACGACTTTCCGGCCTATCTTGTGATGGTCGTGGTCGGCCATCTCGTGGTGCCGGCGATCCTTGCGGTCGAGACCGCCTACGCGCCGCCGGAGTGGTTGCAACTCGCGGTGTGGCTGCCGGTGACGCTGTTCGCTTCGCTCGCATTGTTGCAGCCGACCAAGGGCGCCATCGTCGGGCTGCAATGGCAGCTCGGCATGCACGGATTCGAGGCGAGCAAACTGCGGCGCGAGGCGGATGAGCTTGCGCCGGTGCTGGTGAAGGCGGATACGCGCGCGGCATAAGCGGCCGCAGCGTTTACATCGCGCGGCCTGCCGCTACACTCCATCGTATCAACAAGAACGATGGAAACGCCGATGGCCACGCGTGCGAAGACCTTCCTGCTCTGTCATGGCGCCTGGTCCGCCGGGTGGGCCTGGAAGAAGATGCATCCGCTGATGGCTGAGGCCGGTCACCGCCTGGTGGCGCCGACCTGCACCGGCCTTGGGGAGCGCGCGCATCTTGCCAGTCCCTCGATCGACCTCGAGACGCATATCCAGGACATCCTCAACGTCATCAGATTCGAAGATCTCAACGACATCGTGCTGCTCGGCCACAGCTATGGCGGCATGGTCGCCACCGGTGTCGCCGATCGCGCCCGCGAGCGCGTGACGCAATTGATCTATCTCGACGCCTTCGTGCCGCGTGACGGCCAGTCGCTGTTCGATCTCCACGGGGATGGACGCGAGCCGATGCGCAAGGCCGCAAGCTCCGGCGACGGCTATCGTGTTCCGCCGAACCCGCCGCCGCCGGATACGCCGCAAGCTGATCTCGACTGGCTGAATGCCCGCCGGGTGGACATGCCGATCAAATGCTTCGAGACGAGATTGAGGCTCGCACATGGCGAGCCATCGATGCCGCGCAGCTACATCTATTGCACGCGCATTCCACCGGGCGATGTGTTCGGACAGTTTGCCAAGCGCACGAAGAGCGAGGACGGCTGGCGCTATTTCGACCTCGACGCCAGTCATGCACCGAACGTGACGGCGCCGGAGGCGCTGATGGCGGTGTTGGAGAAGATCGTCGCGTAACTCTCGCCGTCATTCCGGGGGCTCGCGCAGCGAGAACCCGGAATCCATCAGGCGGCAGGGCCGGTGGATGAATGGATTCCGGGCTCGTGCCGCGCACGCCCCGGAATGACACCATCTGAATGGCTGCGCGTCGGCCCAAATGGTGAGGGGCCCGGCGCATTCACGCCGAACCCCTCGTTGCAAGATATCAGCCGGCCTGTAAGCCGGGTTCTGTAAGGCACCGTCCGCTTGCGCGAACGATACGTGACGGCCATTCCTCTGGGACCGTGTTTGCACACGGCCTCGAGCAACCTACCCGGACGGCGGGCCTGACATCGCCCCGCGGCGTTATCGCTTGCGCGAACAGCCCGCTACGCCGTCCCTATTCGGTTTTGCTCCCGGTGGGGTTTGCCATGCCGGCTCCGTTGCCGGACCCGCGGTGCGCTCTTACCGCACCTTTTCACCCTTACTTCCTCCGAAGAGGGAGCGGTTCGTTCTCTGTGGCACTTTCCCTGGGGTCACCCCCGCCGGACGTTATCCGGCACCGCATGTCAAGGGAGCCCGGACTTTCCTCCCCGGCGGCCTTTCGGCGCTTGCCGGAGCGGCCGTCCGGCCGACTGACGGCTTACGCATGGAGCATTTGTGACGGTTCCGTCAAGCCGAGATCGCCGCGCACGCGGTATCGGAAATAAATTATCCTGAAGATGTCGTTTGGAGCGTGCCCCGTTCGACTGGGTGTCGGCGACAGAGCCGAACAACAGGAGTGAAGCGATGCAATATCTGCTGATGATCTACCAGAATGAGGTCGAGTACGCGAAGATTGACACGGGCACCACCCAGAAGATGTCGGCGGAGTATGAGGCCTTTACGCAATCCATCATCCGGAACGGCAATTTCAAGGCCGGCGATCGGCTCCGCCCGACCACGACTGCGACCACGGTGCGCGTGCGCGATGGCAAGACGCTGACGACCGACGGTCCGTTCGCGGAAACGCGCGAGCAGCTCGGTGGCTACTATCTGATCGAGGCCAAGGATCTCAACGCTGCGATCGAGATCGCAGCGCGAATTCCGAGCGCGCGCGTCGGTTCGATCGAGGTGCGGCCGATCTGGGTTTACGACAAGTGACGGCTGAGCTGCGCGTCGCATGACCCCTTCCGAGATCGATAAGATCTTCCGCGACGAGGCGGGGCGGGCGCGGGCCACGCTGATCCGCCTCGTCGGCGATTTCGATCTCGCCGAGGACGCGCTGCAGGACGCCTTTGCGGTTGCGCTCGAACGTTGGCCGGCGTGCGATCTGCCCGACAATCCGCGCGCCTGGCTGGTCAATGTCGCCAAGCACAAGGCGATCGACAGGGTTCGCCGCCAGGCGGCCTTCCGCGGCAAGCAGCAGGCGCTGGTGCACGAGCTCGAGCTGAACGCGCAGGCGCCCGAAGAACTGCCGGCAGTGCTCGACGACGACATGCTGCGGCTGATCTTCACCTGCTGCCATCCGGCGTTCGCAGCCGAGGTCCAGGTCGCGCTGACGCTGCGCACGGTCTGCGGGCTGTCGACCACGCAGGTCGCGCGCGCCTTTCTCCTCAGTGAGGAGGCAATGGCGCAGCGGCTGGTCCGCGCCAAGCAGAAGATCAGGCTCGCCGGTATCCCCTATGAGGTGCCCGAGCGCGGTGCGCTGGCGCCGCGGCTCGAGGGCGTGCTCGCCGTGATCTACCTCGTCTTCACCGAGGGCTATGTCGCGACCGCCGGCGCGGATCTGATGCGGCCCGATCTTGCGGCTGAAGCCATCCGGCTCGGCCGCTTGCTCGACCGGCTGATACCGGATCGCGCCGGTATCAAGGGCCTGCTGGCTTTGATGCTGCTGCACGATGCGCGCCGCGCCGGGCGCGAGACGACGGCCGGCGATATCGTGCTGCTGGAGGAGCAGGACCGCATCCTGTGGGATCGCGCGCAGATCGAAGAGGGCCTGCGTTTGGTCGACGATGCGCTGCGCGTCCCCGGCCGGCCGCAGCCTTATGCCGTACAGGCCGCGATTGCCGCGCTGCATGCGCGTGCGCCGAGCTTCGAGCAGACCGACTGGCGGCAGATCGCCGGGCTCTACGAGGTGTTGCTGCGCATCGGTCCCTCACCGGTGATCGAGCTCAACCACGCCGCCGCCGTGTCGATGGTCGATGGGCCGGCACGCGCGCTCGATCTCGTCGATGCGATCAGCGCGCGCGGCGGGCT
>NZ_JALBGZ010000203.1:0-9244 GCF_023006515.1 Bradyrhizobium sp. PRIMUS42 | reverse complement strand
CTGATCGGCCAGCGCATAGAGCCCCTTGATGCCGAGGCGCTTGCCGCGCACCGAACCGGCGATTTGTTCGCGCTCGGCGGCCGCCAGCAATTCCACCTTGCCGGCGAAGCGCACGCCCTTCACCATGACGCGCTCGCCCCGGTCCGGAATTGCGGCGGGCGACTGCTGCGGACGAATCTCGTCAGCTGCCGGCAATCTCTCCTGCTGCCGCAATTCCTGCTGCCGCTGCATCTCCCGCAGCAGCGATCCGGCATCCTGCGCCTCGGCCGGAGCCGTGGCGCCCGCCACCAGCATCGCCGCGAAGACCGCCCCGCACCGTCGCATTCCCATCGAAAACCCGCTTCGCTTGCACGGGCACGGCCTCCAGGCAATTAGGCAACAACATCAGCGACCTGAATCGCTTTCAGTGTCCCCCGGGAGATGGCTTTGGGCAGGCCCGGTTTGGGGATGCCACGGGCCACGTGTGAGCCGCCAGCGAAACTTCGAGGTGACGTCTCGATTTCTCATTGCGCGCAAAAGCCCAACGTCGATTTCACCCAATGCGCAAACCGTGCGATCTGGTCCAGGCCCTTTCATGGGGCGATGCCAGTCAACCACTTCCACCACATCTGCCGTGTGAGCAGTTGCGGGTCCCAGGAGCGGTGATCACGCGCCAATGCCCGGAATTCGCGCGGCGTCAGCCCATGAAGGCGTTGGAAGGCGCGAGTGAAGCTCTGAGGATGCAGGAAGCCGTGCGCCTCCGCGATCTCCGATATTGACTTGTGCCGCTGCGCCAAATCGGCGAGCGCCATCCGCGCACGATGCATGCGCTGCTCCTGGATGTAGCTCGCGATGCCGCCCGCATTCTCGAACAAGTAGGACAGCTTTCGCGGAGAGATGGAAAAATGGGCGGCGATGCTCTCCGGCGTCAATTCTGCGTCCAGAACACGTTCGATGACATGGCGACAGATCATGTCGAACAAGGCGAGGTGCACGCCGGCTGCCGCGTCCTCGCGCACGGAGCCGTTGATCACAGTTGCCGCGAGTTCGAGGGTCGGCTTCGCCAGCGCGTCGCCCTCCCGTACGGTCAGCAGAGGCGCCCGGCGCCATAGCGCCATCACATGATCCCGGAACATGCCGACCAGTGTGCCGCCGCCGGAGAAGATGCGCATGTTCTGTTCGTCCGGTGCACTCAAGAGCGGTTCAAACAGCGGGCGCGGCACGAAGAGGTGGATGCTGGCATAGTCCGGCGTCTCAGTCATCTGCGGCTGCGCGCAATCGAACGTCATGAAATCGCCGGCAGCGCTGGAGGCCGTCTGCTCGCCGAACCGCGGGCGGCAGCCACCCTCGACGTAGAACTGCAGGACATAATGGCTGACGCCGTCGCGTCCGATCTGGTAGCGCGAGCGGTCGAACGACTGCGCCTGCGTCCTCGCCGTGCCGAGCACGAGCGGGCCAAGCTGATAATATTCGACCCTTGCATGGAAGCGCTCGGGGTTCTTAAGCCGGGTCTGGCCGAGAAGGCCGACCTGCTCGTGCCAGATCGCCAAAGCCTGCTTGTGCGGCGTGCCCTGCGTATCAAGAACGAAATGAGGAAGCGGCGATCGCGCCGCCCCGTCTTGTTCTGCCCCGTGCACCTGACTTGACCTCCCACCGCTTGCGAACCGGCGCCAGAATACCTAATGCGCTTGCGTGAGGATTGCCAGACACTCGGGAGCTGCGTGATCGCGCCGGCGCGAAGAGCATGATGCGGAGAAGTTTGTAGAGGTTTCCGAAAAGATCATTGCCTTAAGCGCGATGAAGTGCGTCCCGACGCCGTCGTGCTCTGGTACGGGCGGGAGGACCGTCAGCGGGGCTGAATCCGCCCGCTCCCGTCAGGTCAGCTCGTCGCCTCGCGCCAGCATCCCGGCCAGCATCGCCTCGGCCTTGCTCTGGAGCGGCTGCGCGCCGCTTTCAGAGGCGATCGCGATCGCCGCACGCAGAGCGGCAAGGATTGCGGCCTTGTTCGCTTCGCTCGAGGGAGGCGTCACCACGGCTTCCCCGAACAGGGCCTCGGCCTCGAGACCCGAAAACCCCTGCTGCCGCGCTGTGTTGCGTGCCTCGCGCAGCATGTTCTGCGCGGCCCTGAAGTCGCCGAGCCTGTGGGCGGCCAGCGCCAGGTAGATCGAACTGCGCAGCACCGCCGAAGTATAGCCGACCGCTTTCGCCTCCTCACGCGCTTCCGTCAGCATGACCCGCGCGCGGTCGAACAGGCCCTGCTCCAGATAGGCCATGCCGAGATGGCAGGCGAGCACCGGCACGAACAGCCGGACCCCGTGCTTCTGCGCGAGGACGAACCCGTCTTCGAGAATGGAAGCCGCGGCTGCCGGATCGTTCTGCCCCAACTTCAGCCACCCACCGCTATAGGCCGCCGCGACGCGATCGTAAGGGCGTCCCGTCTCCTCTGCGATCTTAGCGGCCTCGCGCTGAAGCTGCTCGGCGGCATCAAGCTCGCCCATGACGGTGTGAGTAAATCCCTTCATCATGCAGCAGAGCAGAAGCAGATATTTCGGGGTCGTCCCGATCGGAGCACTGGCCTCCGGTCCCGCCAGCTGGACGCGGGCCATCGCCAATGCCTGTTCGGCTTCCCGGTAGCGGCCGGCGAGGAAATAGGCCTGTCCGAGCCCATACCGAGCGAGGTTGAGCCACCCCGGATTGCCCCATTCCTGCGCAAGGCGCACCACCGCTTCCGAGACCGCGACGGCTTCGACCGGCGCTCCGTAGAAGTTCTGTGCACCGGCTCTGACCGTCATCGCCGCGACCTTGCGCCCGATGTCGTCGATCGCCTCCGCCCGCCGCTCGGCATCCTTTCCAAGGTCGAGCCACTCGGCAACCTGGCCGGACGCGATGAAGGCCGCGCGTGCTTCCATCCGCAGATCGATGGCGTCGGCCTCCCGCAAAGGCGACATCGGCGTCTTGTCGAGCGAGCCCATCGCGACTTCGAAATAGCTGGCTGCGTCCGAAAACGCCGACCGGTTGAGGCATTTTCGTCCCGCGCTCTTGCCGTGGCTGAACGCCTTGTACCAATCGCGGGCGCGCACCGCGTGATAGCACAGCGTATCGGGCTCATCAGCGCCCGCTCCGTCGTTCTCGAGCCTCGCAAGAATGCGCGCGTGAATGTCCTCGCGCACCTTTTCGACCATCGAGTCGTAGGTCACCTGGCGGACCATCTCGTGCCGAAACTCGAGCGTGTCGTCCAATTCGCTGTCGATCCTCACCAGCAGCTCGGCACGATCGAGCACCGCGAGGCAGTCCTGAAGGGCGCTCTCCGGCAGCTCGACGAGGTTTCGCAGCATGGCGACGCTCGATCGCGGCCCGAGCGCTGCCGCGATCTGCAAGACGGAACGCTCCTGGCGCGAGACGCGATCGAGGCGCGCCGCGATCACGCCCTGGATGCTCGAGGGAATCCCGAGTTCGTCGATCGGACGCATCAGCGCGAGATCACCCCACTGGCCGTGGAGCGTTCCGCTATCCCTCAAGCCCCGGCACACCTCCTCGATGAACAGAGGGACGTTTGCCGTGTGCGAAATGATCCGGTTCTTCAGGTCGTCGTTCGCCGCGGAGGGGCCGAGCATGTCGGCCAGCATGGTCAGCCCGGAATCATCGTCGAGAGGCTGGATTGCGACGACTTCGGCGTGGCAGCGGGCAATCCAGACCGGCATGCCGTTGGGCCTGGAGGTGAGGAGGACGAGAAACCCCGGCACCTGAAGCGCAGCGATCGCAGCCATGACGGCATCGCTCGCCCGGTCGATCCAGTGCAGATCCTCGAGCAGAACGATGGTTCGCTGACGACTGGCGATGCTCTCGATGATGGCGCAGCTTGCGTCGGAGATCGCACGTCCCCGGGCATGGGGCTCGAGCTCGTTCCACTGTGGATTCGTTGTCGGCAGATCGAGCACCGCGTCGAGTGCACATTGTTGAATCTCGCCGAGCTCCTTCCGGACATCCGCCGGACCGTCGGGATCCTTTGCGGCGGCCTCCAGGGCAGATAGCAGGACGCGCTTGAGCGTACTGAACGGAGCCCCCTGGAGGTTCGGGCTGCATTCGGCGTCGATCAGGCGCCAGCCATCGGATCTGAGCTCCTGGACGAACTCGTGCGCCAGCCGCGATTTGCCGATGCCCGCGTCGCCGAGCAGCAGGACCGTCCGCCGGCTCGTTCTGGCGCTTTCGACAGCACGGGCCAGCAATGCCCGCTCCGTCGTTCGATCGACGAATCGCGAGACGCTGCGCGCCCGCCGCACCCGCCAGCTCGACAAGTCGCTCGCCCCCACGATCCGGTAGACCGGCACGGACTGATTGAAGCCCCGCAACGGCTTGCCGCCCAGATACTCGAATCGGACATGCCCTTCGGCAAGCTCCTGGCAGGCTTTCGACACGTAGATCTGATTCGCCTCAGCCGCCGATTCCAGGCGCGCGGCCAGATGCTGGGCGGCGCCACCGATTTCGTAGACCTTGGAAAACTCGCTCGCGACCATGTAGGCGACGACATGGCCCGAGTGCAGACCAACCCGGACCTGGAGCCCGGGATCGCCCAGGCCGACGACGCGCCGGACCAGTTCGATCGCCGCGTGGCAGGCCAGCGGAGCATGATTGTCGTCCGCGATCGGGGCACCGAACACCGCAGAAAGCCCATCGCCCAATTCCTTGCTGACGATGCCTCCAAACTGACGCACCGCGCCTCTCATCGCCGCCAATGCCGGCTCAAGGCGCAAGACGGCCTCCTCCGGATCGAGATCGGCGACAAGGCCTGTGGAATCGACGACGTCGGCGCGGAGAATCGTCACGAACCGGCGTTCGCTGTCCGGCTCGGAACGACGCACGGCCACCCCGCATTTGGAGCACCAGCTATCGCCTGGGTCGATCGCCGACTGACACGCGACACAATGCATTTCCGTGCCTTCAAAAGCTGCAGCGCCGCCGTTTGCCGACCGGCGCTCGCAAGGAGCCCGGCGCAAGATTACTCATCGGAAGATTCATGGCAATCGAACTTGCATGCCGCATGGCTGCATCTCCACCTGCAGCTCTCTGGACGAAGCACAATTTCGAGTGATAGCAATTACCCGCGCGAATGTGGGGCCGCGCGATCTAGGGGGCGCCGAGGCTTTCGTTCTGGCCGACGAGCTTTGCTGGGCTGCACGTCACCCGGATTGATTAGATCATATCGAAGGACAAGGCGATGGGTGGCAAGACATACAACGGCAAGCCGTTCAAGGACTTGATGAACAGCAACTACTACCCTCTGGCGAACATGAAGAAGAGCGTGGCCAAGCTCAAGGCATCGGACGACATCGATCTGCCGACCCTGGAATACGGCCAGTACCATCTGATCCTGACGCCGGCATCGAGATGGCCCCAGGGAAGCGCCAAATACTGGCACAAGGAGAAGGGCCGGGCTCGTCTCGACCTCAGCACCCAGCCGAACACGGTCCCGCTGTCCAGGGATGAGCCCGGTGTCATTCCCCTGACGCGATGCGACCTGCTCGATGCCTGCGTCCGGAAGTGCTTCAACTCCGAGCCGCCAATCCCGATGAAAACCAACATCATCGTCCACGCGCCAAACGACGCCTATGCCCACCGGCACGAGATCCGATTGGAGTGGGAGTACAAGAAGGGCTCGGACAAGCCGACGCTGCTCTATCTGACGATGGTCTGTCCGCACAGGGACTGATTGGAACGTTCTGCTTCGTTGCGAAAATGATGGTCGCTCGCGCCACAGGCGCGGGCGTTTTGTGTGCGTGCCGACCGCGAAGGAGGCCCGCCGGCACCCTCGCATAGCCCGGCATCGCTTCATGAGCTTGGCCGCGAAGCGCAACTCATGATCTTTGCGCTTTTATGCGGCCTCGCCCCAGGGCTTCAGAATGATCTTGCCCACACTGGCTCGTTCGGCGAGAAGACGATGCGCGTCTGCCGCCTTGCTCAGGGGTAGAGTGTGCCCGATCTGAACATCGATTGCGCCGGACTTGATGAAGCCGATCAGCTTCTGCAAAGCGGCGACCGCTTGTTGCGGCCGTGACTGAAACCAGCCACCGACATAATATGTAATCAACGACTGATTCATGCCGAGCATGGCATAGGGATTGACCGGCTTACGCTCGCGGGACGCCGCGCCGAAGACGACGATACGACCGAACGGCCCCATTGCCTGAAGACTCTGGTTCAGAACATCACCACCGGTTGCCTCGAGAACCACGTCGATGCCTTTTCCAGCGGTGAGTTCGCGTGCCTCCTTGACCCAATCGGGTTTGGTGTAGTCGAGCGCGGCGTCCGCACCGAGTTTCAATGCGAGTTCGCGCTTGGCCGGTGTGCTTGCCGCAGCAATGACCTTGCCGGCGCCCAGCAGCTTGGCAAGCTGCACCGCGTAAGTGCCGACACCGCCGCCAGCCGCCTGAACCAGAACGGTCTCGCCCGGCCGCAACTGAGCGCAATCGGCAAGCGTTTGGAATGCGGTCATGCCGGCCACCACCAGCGAACAGGCCTGGTCTGGCGTTAGGCCGTCCGGGAGAGGAATGACCTTCCCGACCTTGGCGACCGCATACTGGGCATAGCCCCCTGCCCCGCCATTTTCGAGCGAGGCAAACACCTTCGCTCCGACCGGGATCGTTGTCGCTCCGTCGCCAAGCGCTTCGACGACGCCCGCGATCTCGCTGCCGGGAATAAACGGAAGCGGCGAGGGAGACGGATAGGGATCGTTGTTGCGCCTGACGACGTCGGCAAAATTGACGCTCGCAGATTCAACCTTGATCAGGACTTCACCGGCGGCAGGCGCGGGTTTCGGAGCGTCCTCGTAAACCAGCACGTCCGGACCGCCATACTGGTGCAGCTGTACAACTTTCATTGAACTCACTCCGCGGCTTCGGCCGATTCGAGCGCCGGGTAGTCAACGTACCCGGGGGCACCGCCGCCATAGAAGGTCGCGCGGTCATAGGGATTGAGCGCGGCGCCGAGTTGCAGACGGCGCGGCAAATCCGGGTTGGCGATGAAGTGCCGCCCGAAGGCAACGGCGTCGCCCTGCCCGGCGCGGATCGCCGCATCGGCCGACGGGCCGATGAAACCGCCGGCGAGAATCAGGGTACCGGGCCAGAACGGACGCAGATCGTTGATCGCGAGCGGCGCTCCGGCCTCCCCTGCATCGGTGTTACGGGATTCGATCAGGTGGACATACGCGATCTTGAGTGGAGCAAGGCGGGACAGGACGTGGCTGTAGAGTCCGATCGGGTCAGCCTCGCCGGCATCATTGACCACGCCGAAGGGTGACAACCGGACGCCGACACGATCTCCGCCCCAGATCTCGACCAGCGCAGTCATCACCTCGATCAGCAGGCGAGAGCGGTTTTCGACCGAGCCGCCGTAAGCGTCCGTGCGCTGATTGGTCTTGCTGTGAAGGAATTGCTCGATCAGATAGCCGTTTGCCCCGTGCAGCTCGACGCCGTCAAAGCCGGCAGCCAGCGCGTTGCGCGCGCCTTCCCGGTAGGCTTCGACGATCCCCGGAATTTCGGCGAGATCGAGCGCGCGCGGCGTCTCGAACGGCACCATGGCGAACGAAGGCGTGAACGCTTTGCCCGCGGGAGCAATCGCCGACGGCGCGACAGGCTGCACGCCGTCCGGCTGGAAGCTCGAATGGGAAATCCGGCCGGTGTGCCAGAGCTGCAGAAAGATGACGCCGCCCTTGGCGTGAACCGCATCGGTGATCTTCTTCCATCCCGCGACCTGTTCGGCTGAATGAACGCCCGGCGTTGCCGGATAGCCCTGCCCATGGGGCGTGACCCGCGAAGCCTCGGCAATGATCAATCCGCCTGATGATGCGCGTTGCGAATAATAATCGACGGCGAGGTCCGTCGGCACATTGCCGGTCGAGCGCATCCGCGTGAGAGGCGCCATCACGACGCGATGCGAGAGCGCGTAGCGACCGAGCTTGAGCGGGGCGAACAAGTGCGCGGAAGTCATGGCGTCATCCTTCGTTTGAGAACGAACAGGAAGCCCGCAAAATGGGATCCCTCATTCTGGTTTCATCTTGAAACCATGGACAACATGACGGAGATGGTTTAAGTTTGCAACCAGTATCTCATCACATCGCCGTGGGCGCCGTGGCAGACGAGGCAAAAGGATGAAAGGTAAGCGGACCAACCTCGATGATGCAGCCTGCGCCATTGCGCGATCGCTCAGCGTGATCGGCGACTGGTGGTCGCTCCTGATCATCCGCGATGCGTTGGCTGGGAAGCGGCGGTTCGGTGAGCTTCAGAAAAGCCTCGGGATGGCAAAGAACATCTTGTCGGTCCGGCTGCAGAAGCTCGTCGAGCACGGCATCCTCGCCACCGCTCCAGCTTCGGATGGCACCGCCTACAAGGAATATGTCCTCACCCCCAAGGGGAAGAAGCTCTACCTTGTCCTGGTCGCGCTCTGGCAGTGGGGCGAAGAATATTGCTTCGCACCCGGCGAGCTCACCTACGACATGGTCGACAGGGAGACGCAGAAGCCGTTTCAGCCGCTCGAACTCAAGGCGCGAGATGGACGCGTACTCGGGCCGCGCGATATGCGGGCATTGCCGCGCCCGGCGCCAAAGGCGCAGCGCAGAGCTTCATCAAGCCGATAGATGCATGTTGCGCCTTGCGGAACACTGCCGTTCACGGGGCGCATGATTTTAGGGATTTCCGGACGGCCAAGACCGCGCCGGTGAATCACCCAAACAAAAATGGCCCGCGTCATGCGGGCCATTTTCGTATCGGATCCGGTCGATCCGAATTTGGTTGCGGGGATAGGATTTGAACCTATGACCTTCAGGTTATGAGCCTGACGAGCTACCGGGCTGCTCCACCCCGCGTTAAACACTTGCACGCCTTCAGTGAGATCCCGGGGACGGTCGGTTGAGGCCGGCGCTGTTCGCGTGGCTTTCCGCTTCCGTCCCAAAGGCTTCCTTGGAAGGCAACCCCGGGCAAAGCCCGTCGGGTGCGGGGCGTATGTACCAACCCAAGCTGCCTTTGGAAAGGGCTGCGGGAACGTTTTTTTCGACTTTATGACAAGCGAATGGACCGATTTCGGCGGCGTTCCGCCCGCTCTTGCCAGAAGTTCCACAAAGGACCAGCTTGCGGCAACAAGATTAAGGCCAAAGCGCCGGCTGAGGGAGGATTCGCCCGTGGACAAATCCCTGACGAGCGCCCCGCTGCGGGCGCTGGAGGAGGCCTTCCGCGCCATGGTCGCGCGATCACGGGACGAGCCGGCGGCCGGCCTT
>NZ_JALBGZ010000202.1:0-9252 GCF_023006515.1 Bradyrhizobium sp. PRIMUS42 | reverse complement strand
GAATGGTCGACCAACAAAGGCCATTCCAGTTCGCGGCTCCGGCTGTGCTTTGCGAGCCCCACGCATCAGCAGATCCGCGAGGGTGTCGCAGTGCTGGCCGAGGTCTGCCGCTAGGAATTCGGCGTGCCGCGGCCATGGGCGCGGCAGAGATAGCGCAGGATCGAATTGGATTCCCACAGCACGAAGTCGCCCTCGACCAGCGTCGGGATCCGCGCATTCGGGTTCATCGCGAGATAGTCGGCCTCGCGCGTCCGGCCGTAACTCATGCCGGCGTCGATGCGCTCATAGGGCAAAGCGAGCTCGGTCAGGCACCACAGCACCTTCTGCACGTTGACCGAATTGGCGCGGCCCCAGATCGTCAGCTTGGTGTCAGGCATGAGGCGTCTCCCGCGGCGCTGTGTTTGCGCGGGTGATAGCGGAATTTCCAGAAACGCGCGATGCGCGATGCGGCGCGCCTCTCATGCAAAAAGCTCCGCACGCGGCGGAGCTTTCATTGCAAACAACTCGGCAAACTGATCCCGTCGCTCAGCGGCCGAAGAACAGCCACAACAGAATGATCACCGGGATCGGCACGCCAAGCATCCACAGCAACAGTCCTCGTCCCATCGCGTCCTCCTCCAATTGCATTGTCGAGGAGTGAACGCGGGCAGGGAGGGCTTGTTCCTGCAGCGCAGCCCTACCAATGGCCGGTATTCGGCATCGAGGCCCAGGGCTCCTGCGGCGGCTTCGGATCGCCCTTCTGCAGCAGCTCGATCGAGTGCAGGTCCGGCGAGCGGACGAAGGCCATGTTGCCGTCGCGCGGCGGACGGTTGATGGTGACGCCGGCCTTCTGCAGCTTCTCGCAAGTGGCGTAGATGTCGTCGACCTCATAAGCGAGATGGCCGAAGAAGCGATCCTCGCCGTATTTCTCCTCGTCCCAATTCCAGGTGAGTTCGACCAGCGGCGCACCGCGCGTTTGCGGCTGCTTCTTGAGCGCCTCGAGATCTTCCGACGAGCACAGGAACACCAGGGTGAACCGCCCCTTGTCGTTCTCGATCCGCCGCACCTCCTTCAAACCCAGCGCATCCTGGTAGAACTTCAGCGCGACATCGAGATTGCGTACGCGCAGCATGGTGTGGAGGTATCGCATGTTTCTTGCTCCCTGAGTGGACGGGGTTTTGGGTCGGCGGGGCCGGCGGAGGGAGAGATAGCAGGAATTGGGGAGCAGGGGCAGAGGGCGGAGCATGCGTGGGTGAGGAGGCCCAATACCGATCGGCGTTGGCGGGCGGCGATGCGAACTAGGACGCGTACTCATAAATCGTCGGCGATGTCCGCTTCGCGCCAACACCGACCACTTTTGTGCGACCGCAGCAAATGACGCGAAGGGCCACAAGCGGACTCACTTCACTTTCAACAGTGGGCTTATCTCGCTAGGATCAGTGACGCCCAACGCTCGCCCCAGTTCCAGCGCGAGAGGCAGGACCCAAAACGGAGAGTCGGCATCGTACGGCGCAGGCCCGTTGGTCACATTGTACAGCGTCTTGGCACAAATCTCCTCGAACGCATATTGGGCCAGCGCCAGTTGGTCCTTGCGGCGCTCTGCTGCAAGAGTTTTGCTTCGGATTGCCTCGAACAAGCCACGGGCGCTCATGCGCTGAGACCTGTCATTCGCCAGCACGATCAGCCTTCGAAGTGTTTGCTTATCGTCGCACCGCGCCTCAAAAAACATGAGCGGTGCTAGCATGGCCGTGATTATGTCCGTCGGACGCCTCGTCATGAAGATATCCTATAGCGCGCTCGGCAGATGTCTCCAACGGGTCAAAATGCGAAGAACTCAGGTTGAGCAAATCTAGTCCGCTCTGCCGCGACAAGCGGACCTGCGTGAGACCCAGCGTAACTTCGCAGAAGGGCCAACAGCCGACATTCAGAAATAACGCGGCCCGCAAGCAGAGCGCGAATGCAGCCTGCCTCCTTAAGATGGCGCAGGTATCAAGCCGTGACGTTTCATGATCTCGCCCATCCGAGCAGGATCAGGAGGAGCAGGGCCGCCGATGGCTGCCGCCATTTCGCGGAAGAACTCGGGCCCGAGAACCCCCGGCGTGAGAACGCAAAGCATTTTCGCGATCGCCTGTGTCTCGTTGACGAATCCGTGGACAACACCTCGCGGGATGAAGAGATCGTCTCCTGGCTTGATCTCGATCCGTTTGCCAGCGACCGTCCACGTGACGACCCCCTCAAGACCGTAGATCGTTTCTTCCCAGTCACGGTGATGGTGCGGGACCGGCATACGAGAGTTTGGCGGGATCATCACCTCAAACATATCAAGTGCCCCGCTGGTGTCATGCTTGGTGCGCAAAAACCGTAATTGCATTGCGCCAACCTTGATGAGCTCAGCCATGGTCGTACCTTCCGTTGGCTAGAGACAACGTCGCGGGACGGCTGCAACTCATCCGCACCGAACTATCGGCAGAAGCTTATGACCGGGCCTTGGGGATGTCTATTGGGGGCAACAGTGTCCGAGAAGGGTCATTTCCGACGGATTCAGCGGGGAATGTTGGCTGGTTGACGTCCGCTTCTTCCCCGAAAGCGCCCGAGCTTGGTCAGCCAAAAGCGTTGTGTTTGGCCGGACGTCCATGATTCAAACTCCCAAACTTGGAAATTCGAATCATGCGCTACGAACTCGCCGATCACGAATGGGCTGCCATCAAGCCGATGCTGCCAAACAAGCCGCGCGGCGTTCCTCGGAATTACGGTGACGCACTAAACTGATGTCGCACGGCTTCTTGGTCATGATGAAGCCATGGCCCGTCTTGCTCGTGTTGTCATTCCCGGTCACCCGCATCACGTCATTCAGCGCCACGGGGCTGTCAGTGCCGGCATGCAGGGGGGAGAATGCCGGCACTGCTTAATCAGTGAAATTCCGATTGGCTGGACTTGTTCCTAAGGGCTGCGCCGAGTCCGAACGGCGCTCTGATGCAAGAGGCCTGGCCTCACTCTGGATCGGCGTCCTCGTCGCCGTTCTCGAGCTGCGCCCGATATTCCTGCGCAGCTTTCAACAGCGCTTCTCTGATTTCGCCGTCCGCCGTCTGGGCGGCGAGCGCTTCGGCACGGTCGGCTTGATGCAGGAGAGATTCCCTGGTCATGCATGGCCAATTCGGCCGACTGCGCGCCGTTCCTTACGCCGCCTTCTCGACACCCTTTGCGATGATCTCGACTTCGAAATAACCCATGTCGCGGAGCTCGGCGGCCTTCTTCTCGGCCGCTTCCCTGGTGTCTCTCTTCAAGATGATCTGCCCCGCTCCATCGCGGGCGCAAACGAAATAAGGCATTTTCGATTCCCAATTTCGTTTGCATACACACGGTACCAGGTTTCCGCAATTCTACGGCTCACTCCTCCAGCCCGGCCTTTTGCCGCATCCTGTCGATCAGCTCGGAGGCCTCGGCCTTCGTCAGCTCGTCCTCCGGCGGGCTCTCGTGCGCCTGCTCGGCGAGGGTCTTGAGGTAGGATTCCTGGGCTCCCGTCATCGGATCGTCTCCGGAAACCCAGTCCTTCGGGTCCTTCTGGGTGTTGTCGGCCATGGCCTGTCTCCTTTTCCTTTTCCGTCCAACGTCGGACTCGACTCTTCGTTCCGTTTTTGTTCTCATGAGCCATATTCAAATCGTGAGGCGGAACATGCCGGACCTGGACACTGTCAGGCGGGAAATCGAACGAATGCGCACCCAGATGGGCAGACAGAGAAAGGAGATCCTCCAGCTGCAGCGGGCGGGTCTCGGGACGGCCTCGGCCGAAGCGCTGCTGTCGCGGATGGAGGCGAAGGTCGACGGTCTTTGCGCGCAGCGCGACGCGCTGAAGGTGGCGCAGCCGCGCGCGGCCAAGGGCAGGGTGCTCGGTGGGAGGACGTGGTGAGCAGGCGATGGTTCGACGACGAAAGAGACCTATCGCCCTTCCTCGCCGCGCTTGAGGACGTTCGCCGCAAGGCGACGCGGGAAGGGTGGTGCTATGCCCACGTCCAAGCCATCATCGTGGCCATCGACCAGTACGCGGAAGCCGCGACCGGCAACCGCGAGTATTTCCTGAACAAGCCGGTCTCGATCGGTGACAGCCGGAAAGCCGGGGACATTCCGTAGAGAGTCGTGGCGCGGAGAAGCCCAAACGGCAAGTGCCCCGGGACCGCTGAAGCGCCATGACTGGCGGAGAGGCGTTGCCCCAGGCTGCGGCGCCTCTTGTGACGATCAATTCGTCGGGAGCCCGTCGCTTGCAGGATTGGCGATAGCAACAGACTGGAAAGGCCGGCAAGGGCGGCTTCGTGGTTGGTCGCGCCAGCTTTGCAAAGATCAGCGCTGTTGAAGGCATTCGGCTGAAGCCGGCTATGACTAAACGAGCTGCCGAAGCCGCCGCCAAAGGCCTGTCCCCGGAAGAGTATCGCCGCACGATCTTGCGCAGCTACCGCAAAGGCTGAGCGCAATCGCATGTACGATGCGATTGACGATCCTTACAGAAAACTCCACCGTCCTCGTTAACAAGCTCGATCTGCGGGACCAGGAAGAGCTTGATGATTTCGAAGCCGAAATCTCAAGCGCTCGATCGAGCGAGCCGTTTCCCCGAAGGCCAGCTGGACTTCGGCCACTACTGCGCCGTTCATCATCACCTTTTCCGTCTACGAATGGGCAGGGACGCCGCGGACGGTCCGGATGTCCAAACAAGGCAGTCCATTTTGCTTCCCTGAAAATATCGACGCCCGGGCCGCGAAGCTTTTTGAAGAATTGAAAACCGATCATTCCCTCAAGGATCTTCCTGTGACCGAGTTCGCAGCGAAGGCTGCTCACTTCCTCGCTGAATTGAACGTCATCCACGCATTCCGCGAAGGAAACGGGCGGTCTCAATTGTCGTTCTTTGCCATGTTGGCCGAGCGGGGGGCCATCTGCTCGATCTGGAAAGGCTCGACCCTGGCGCCATGCTCGATGCCATGATTGCCCGTTTCGATGGAGATGAAACCGAGTTGGCCAAAGAGTCATAGCTGGCCTCGTCACCGTCTAACCCGGAGGCAACGGCGATGAATTTAATCCACCGGCGCCGAACCCCGACGCTGCCGGCGCGACCAATCGTTATGCTTCAAGCCCTGCTCAGCGCAATCGTGGATGTCCGCCTGCCCGCCGCATCGAGCGCCGTGGTCAGGTTCCTCGGCCTGGAAAACGCCGCCGAAATCGCGACGGCTGTCGTCGGCCTCGGCTGTATCGCGATCGGCTCCACGGTCTTTTTGCTGGAGCATTGACGAGGGAGCGCCGTGAAGACGATCACATTGCTTGCCGTGGCGGCGATGCTGCTGCTGGAGGCCTTCGGCCCGACGTCGAGCGTCGGCGGCTCGATGACCTTCATGCTGGTCTTTGTTGTCGTGATGCTGGCGGTCGCGATTTACGAGGCCTGGTCGAACAGGCGCGGGGCGATCGGATGGGTCGTCAATGTTTTTGCCAGCGCTTTTGGCGCTCTGGTTGCGATTGCCCTGGTCGGAATGGCGATGGACATCCTGCTCCCGTACCTTCACCTAGAAGGCTCGCTCGCCTCGTCGCAGCATCCCCTGAAGTATGCCGTGGTCGCGGCCGTTGCGCTTCTCATGGTGCTGGGATCATGGATCCCGCTCCGGGTCTTGAACCGGCTGCGCTGATAGGACCCTCAGGACTCCGCCGAGGCCGACACCTTCGCTGCTTGCAGCTAGGCCGCAATCCGTTGTTCGACCGGGGCTGTCAGCAGCTTGAGCGCCTGGGCATGTTGCAGGTCGGGGACCGCGATAGCCGTGTGGCTGTAAATCGCATGGCTGCGTGATTTTGCAATCGTGTCCAGGATCTGGCTGCCCTTGATGACGTGGAGGCCCATGCCCTCGTCAGCGGGGAAGATCGCCAACACCACATCATAGGCCGCGATGACGGCTCTGAGCGCTTCGGCCTTGTCCTCGGCGACGTCGACAAAGACGCGAACATCCGCCGCGAGTTCACGCAGCTCGTTAAAATCCAGCACTGTCAGGATACTCCAACGCAACGATACTGAAGTGAGCTTGGCGGCGTTGGGTTACTGAAGTGTCAACAAGGCAAGCCGAGCCACAAGTTTCACGCCGAGGTGACTTCAACGCTCTAAAGCGCGATGCGATGAGGATGAAGCGCCATCGCGCTTTAGGTTGTTGTTTAAGCATGATCTTTTGGGAAAACCGCTGCGCACTTTGCGCTAACGCGGCCCTCCGGGTCCGGACCATGCTCTAGCGTTTTGCGTCCTCGTTGCGCAGCCGGGCCCCCGCGGCCTCGTCCACGAGGTTCAAGGCGAGGCCGTCATAGCTCAGCTTGAGCCCACGGCCGACGGTCCATGTCCATCCCTCCCGGTCCTTGATGGCTTGCGCGTTGAACTGGTCGGAGATCGATTTGACGGCAGTGTCCTGCGCCCCCGGATTGTTCAGCGTTGCATTGACGCGCCGGATCGGGTGCCTGGCGTCGGCCTCGTCGCTGTCAACCGTGACCTTGGCGCCGTTGATGTCGCATTCGAGGGTGTGCGAGCCGCGGCTCTGGCGGCAGAGATAGTGGCGTTGACTGACGAGCTTGCTGGTCTCGTCGAACGTCATCCCGGGCGAGAAGCCGAAGATGTCCGACTTTCGTGCGAGGGCGAGGGACGCAGGTTTCAGGAAGCTCGGCTGGACCGCAACGAGGGCTGCCACGACAACAACGATCAAACCTGCGACGACGATGGCGACCTTCATGAGCACCCCACGAGACAACTTCAGACCCTTATATCAGCCAGGGCGTTCTGCCATGCCCCCAAAAGCGAAAACCCCGCCTGGGGGAAGCGGGGCCTTCTGGTGGGGTGAAGCTTGGGGACTTCAATGATAAGACGCGCCAGCCGCCGAATGGTTCAAACAGGACAGAGATATGCCCTGCGGCATCTTGCACAGGAAGCAGGGAACCCCGGAGAACCCCTGCTTGCGTTTTCGGCCCGATTGGGTTCTAAGCCCCGTCACTTCATGACCTCTGGCATGAAATCAGCAGCGCGTCCCCGCGCTTCAAGCCGCGTCCACAGCAGAGTTGCTCGCGCGCACAAAAGGAATTCAGACATGGCGAAGATGACGAAGACCCAATTGATTGATGCAATTGCCGAAGGCACGCAGCTTTCGAAGAACGACGTGAAGTCGGTAATCGAGTACATGGCCACCGTCGGCTACAAGGAGCTCAACGAGTCCGGCGAGTTCGTCATTCCCGGCTTCGTCAAGATGTCGGTCGTGAACAAGCCGGCGACCGAAGCCCGCATGGGCGTCAATCCCTTCACCAAGGAGCCGATGCAGTTTGCGGCCAAGCCCGCGAGCAAGTCGGTCAAGGCCTCGCCGCTGAAGGTGGCCAAGGATTCCGTCTAGGGCGCTGCCGATGTCGTTGCGGCGGGCTTATTCACGAACCGGCGCAACGATCAACGGCTGAAGACTAAGGTGGTGCTCGGCGACGGCGATGCCGAACATCACCACGACGATCAGGACAAATTACAGAGAGCGCCGGTCGGCCTGACCGGGCGCGCTCTGCGGTTTCCCGCAAGCCGGGCGGGCCGAAAGTCCGATCGGGATCTCGTTCTCACAGAACTCGCAGATCATCGGCACCTCTGGCAGCCAGCGACGGCCTCAAAAGAAAAACCCCGCGCTTTCGCACGGGGCTCTTCTGGCTGACGGCGTTGGGATTTCAGCGCCTGGCCGCCAGCCGTACGCTTAACTTAAAGTTGAAAATCCAAAAAGCAACAGCGCCGCGATGACGGAATATGTTCGTGCACCGCGGCGCTGCCATATGACTGGGCGCTGAAATCCCCAGCTCCCATGGGTCCGCGCGGCGCCGAAAAGGTTCAACGCGACATGCCCAGGGGAAATCACCAGTGAGGGCTGGACTTTTTGTTCTCATTTTGTTCTATTGAGCCGCCTTAGGTCGATCGCTTGGAGGTGACTCATGACCGTCGAAAAGCAGCGTGAAGTGATCAGGCTCTGGAACGAGCTCAGGAAGCTCGAGGGGCCGGCCGCAGAAGAGCTCCGCATCCAGATCCTGGAATGCTTCTCGCAGCAGGGCAAAACCAAACGCGCGGCTTGATCGGCGGCTTACGCGGCGAGGGGCGGGGGTGACGACACGACCCACCTGAAGCTTGCTTCGGCAGTTTCCCGGATCGCCCGCAAACATTCGCCGCTGATGTCTTGGGAACGAACATGTGCCATCAGCGTTCGGCCTGCATGACATGCCCGCGATGCGCCAAGCCGATGATTGCGATCTCCTCCAAGAGCTTTCGATGCGAACCTTGCCGCGAGATCGTCATCCTGTTCGCGGTCGTCTCGAAATTCCTGTCGCCGAAGATCGTGCCGACGACCGCTGAAGACGTTGCGTCGCGCGCCTTCATCGATCGTTAGGAATCGCTCCGCGCCGATTTTTCCGACTCCGATTCGTTCTTCGAGAACGAAATGGAGTCGGATGCAGAACATGTTGCGCCTGCCGGCGGCAATGCGGCCGCGCCTGTCGGAACGAGGCAGCGTGAGGCTTCGCACAGTCCCGTCCACGTCTCTTCCGTCATGAGTGGGGCGATGGAGAGCGACATGGATGCGTGCTGGTTTCTCGCCGAGATCGCCAAAGTGTTCTGGTACGATCGGCACCCGCGTTTGCGAAAAGGCAAGCCCTCGGTGCCGCAAGTGCCGCCGCCGGGATCGACGTCTCCTGATGCGTCGTCTCCTGATAAGACGTGATCGGATCGCCGCGCGCGTCATCCGCACGTTTTGTTAAGAACTGCTCCGCGCCGATTTCTTCGATTCCGATTCGTTCTTCGAGAACGAAATGGTGTCGAAGCTGGAACAAAGCCGGTCGGCGAGCCGCGGGGCCGTCGCATCTTCGGCCTTGCGCGATCCGGAAAGCGGCTCGCCCGTGATCGGACGTTCCGTAAACTCCTAACGATCATTTGCGCGAAAGCCGATAACCCTATTCGGTTAGGTTAAAAGCCCAATCGCATTGCGCTTGCCGCTGCTTGGGATACGTGTCTGGCAAAGACAAGCAAGAAACGACTTTGCCAAGAGCAATTTTATCATGACACCTTTTTCAGAGCCGTCCTTTTACCAAGGCGACCGGCACACCTACCGGCGTGTCGCCATCGTCGGCACGCTGTTCTGTCTCGCTTTCGTGGTGGTCAGCTTCTCGCTGCGGCCGCAGGTCGATGACACGCGCGTTGCGGTCAAGGCCGACCGGCTGGTGCGCACGGCGGGCCAGGCGGCGCACGCCAATTAATGC
>NZ_JALBGZ010000201.1:0-9258 GCF_023006515.1 Bradyrhizobium sp. PRIMUS42 | reverse complement strand
CGCCGTCGGTCTCGCCGGCGTGGCGCGCGCGCAGGCCCCCGGCGAGGTCAAGGTCGGACTGATCGTACCGCTGTCGGGCATCTACACCCGCCCTGGTCAAGTGATGAAGATGGGCGCAGAGATGGGCATCGAGCACATCAACGCGCAAGGCGGCATCAAGGCGCTCGGCGGCGCCAAGCTGAAGCTCGTCGTGATCGACTGCGGCGACACCACCGAGAAGGCCAAGAACGCGGCACAGCGCATGGTAGCGCAGGAGCCCGATCTCGTCGCCGCCACCGGCTCCTATCTCTCCTCCTTCACGCTGGCAGTGACCGAGGTGACCGAGCGCGCCGAACTGCCGGTGCTGACGCTGTCTTATTCCGACCTTTTGACCGACCGCGGCTTCAAATACATCTTCCAGACCGCGGCGACCGCGAGCCGCCAATCCGAGCTCGGCCTGCCGACGCTGATGAAGCTCGCCGAGAATGCCTCGGGCAAGAAGCCCAAGACCGTGGCGATGTTGATGGACAACACCGCGACGTCAGTCGCCACCGCAAAGGCGCTCAAGGAGAAGCTGCTCGCGCAGGAAGGCCTCCAGCTCGTGGTCGAGGAAGTCTGGACCCCACCGCTGTCGGATGCGACGCCGCTGATCCAGAAGGTTCGCTCGGCCAAGCCCGATCTGCTGCTGTTCATGCCGAATGCGGTGTCGGACGCCAAGCTCGGCCTCGAGAAGATCAGCGAGTTCGGCCTCGGCCAGGGCAAGATTCCGACCGTGTCCTTCAGCATCACCATTGCCGAGCCCGACATGCTGCAAAGTGTGAGCCCGGAGACGGTGCAAGGCATCATGACCATCGTCGCCAACTGGGGCTCGAAGGGCCACGAGGCCCTGATCGCCGAGCTCAAGGCCAAATACAAGGAGCCTTGGATGACGCAGAACGTCATCTCGACCTATGGCGACATGTGGCTGATGAAGGAAGCGCTGGAGAAGGCCGGCAAGGCCGACCGCAACGCTGTCGCGCAGGCCTTCCGCACCTTGGATGCCGGCCCCTCCAAATATTATCCGGGCGGCCAGCTCAAATTCGACGAGAAGGGCCGCCGCGTCGGCGCCGGCGTCGTCATCGTGCAATGGCAATCGGGCGTGCCCGTCACCGTTTATCCGCCCGAGCTCGCGCAGGCGCAGCCGTTTTGGCCGAAAAAATCCTGACAGCGTCGCGCGATTTTTGAGGGAGGAGAATTGTCATGACTGCAAACAGCAAGATCTCGATCACCCGGCGAACGCTGCTCGCCGGCGCCTCCGGCACGCTGATCGCATCCCGCGCTTGGGCGCAGCAGCCACCGGAGGTGAAAGTCGGCCTGCTGGTGCCGATCTCCGGGCTCTATGCCCGTCCGGGAACGGTGATGCGCGAAGGCGCCGAGATGGCGATCGATCACATCAACGCGCAAGGCGGCATCAAGGCGCTCGGCGGCGCCAAGCTGAAGCTGGTCGTGCTCGATTCCGGCGACACCACCGAGAAGGCCAAGAACGCGGCGCAGCGCATGGTGGCGCAGGAGACCGATCTGGTCGCGGCCAGCGGCGCCTATCTGTCCTCGTTCACCCTCGCGGTGACGGAGGTGACCGAGCGCGCCAGCCTGCCCATGCTCACCCTCTCCTACTCCGACCTGATCACCGAGCGCGGATTCAAGTACGTATTCCAGACCGCGGCCACTGCAGGCTCGCAGGCACGGCAAGCGTTGCCCCAGATCGTCAAGCTGGCGGAGACGGCCGCAGGCAAGCGGCCGAAGACGGTCGCGATCCTGACCGACAACACAGGGGCCTCGATCGCCTCCGCCAAGGCGATGCGCGAGGGCCTGCTGGCGGAGAACCAGCTGCAGCTGATCGTCGACGAGACGTTCACACCGCCGCTGGCCGACGCAACCTCGCTGGTGCAGAAGATCCGTTCGGCCAAACCCGACCTGCTGTTCTTCCTGCCGACCGTGATCTCGGATGCAAAGCTGCTGCTGGAGAAGATGAACGAGTTTGGCCTCGGCCAGGGCAAGATTCCGACGATCTCGTTCGGCATCGCGATCGCCGAGCCCGACATGCTGCAGACCGTCAGCGCCGAGCTGCTCCAGGGCGTCTTGACCTGCGTCGCAAGCTGGGGCGCCAAGGGCCACGAGGCCCTCATCGCCGAGTTGAAGACCCGCTACAAGGAGCCGTGGATGACGCAGAACGCGATCTCCACCTATGGCGACATGTGGGTGATCAAGGACGCGCTGGAGAAAGCCGGCAAGGCCGATCGCGTCGCCGTGGGCGAAGCGCTGCGCACCATGGATGGCGGCCCCTCGAAATATTACCCGCTGGGCGAGATCAAGTTCGACGAGAAAGGCCGCCGCGTCGGCGCCGGCATGACCATCGTGCAGTGGCAGGCCGGTGTGCCCGTGACAGTGTTCCCGCCCGAACTGGCGCTCGCAAAACCATTCTGGCCGAAGAACTGACCAACGCCCGAACAAGAAACGGAGAACAAGATGGACAAGGCGACCTACGACCGCGGCCTCGAGATCCGCAAGAGCGTGCTCGGCAACGAGTTCGTCGACAAGGCAATCGCATCCGCGGACGAGTTCAACCGCCCGATGCAGGACCTCACCACCGAGTATTGCTGGGGCTACGTCTGGGGCCGTGAAGGCCTGACGCGGAAGACCCGCAGCTTCCTCAATCTGGCGATGCTCTGCGCGCTCAACCGTCCGCATGAGCTGAAGACACACATCCGCGGCGCGCTCGCCAATGGCGCGACCCGGGAGGAAATCCGCGAGGTCTTCATGCAGGTCGCGATCTATTGCGGCGTGCCGGCCGGTGTCGATGCGTTCCGAAACGCGAAGGAAGTCTTCGCCGAGCTCGACAAGGCATAACGGAGCGTGGCTGCGATGAAGGGCAAATGGGCGCTCGTGACCGGTGCGACCGCAGGCCTTGGCCTCGCCATGGCGGAAGGCCTGGCCGGCGCGGGCGCCAACATTGTCCTGCACGACCTCGCTCAGCCGAAACAGGTTGCGGATGACCTTCGCGCCCGCTTCGGCGTCGAAACGATCGCGGCCGGCGTCGACCTGTCCCGCCGCGAGGCGATCGAGGCCATGATGGCGGACCTGCTCGACCGTTGCGGCGCCATCGACATCCTCGTCAACAACGCGGTCATCAGGCATTTTTCAGCAATCGAGCAGTTTCCGCCCGATCGCTGGGACGAGGCGCTGGCCGTCAACCTCTCGGCGCCGTTCCACCTCATTCGCCTGACGCTGCCGGCGATGAAGCAGCGCGGGTGGGGCCGGATCATCAACATGGGGTCGATCTATTCGACCCGCGCGGTCGAGGACCGCATCGACTACGTCACCACCAAGACGGCAATTCTCGGCATGACCCGCGCGGTCGCCATCGAGACGGCGCGCAGCGGCATCACCTGCAACACGCTCTGCCCCGGCACGCTGCCGACGCCGGCCATCCTGGACAAGATCGCAACGATGGCGGAGAACAGCGGCCGTCCCGTCGCCGACGTCACGCGCGACTATCTCGGCGAGCGCCAGCCGACGCAGCGCTTCATCGAAATGGACGCCGTCGCCGCCATGGTCGTCTTTCTCTGTGGTCCCGCCGCAAACGACATCACCGGCGCCAGCCTGCCGATCGACGGCGGCTGGTCGGTCGCATGAGAGCATTGGAATGGGAGTGCTGCGATGACTGAACCATCTGGCCAAACCGTCGTGCTGACGGGTGCCGCCGGCGGCATGGGACGCGCCATCACCAAGGCGCTGCTGGACAGCGGCCGCCGCGTCGTGCTGGTCGACCGCGACGCCAAGGCTCTTCAGGAGCTGGCAGCTCCGGCAGGCAACGCGGTGTTTCCGATCCAGCTCGACGTCAGCGATGCAAACGCCGTCGATCGCCTGCCCGATGCCATTCCCGCTCATTTCAAGCCGGTCGACGTTCTCATCAACAATGCCGGCCACGACATCGGCGGCCGGACACGCTTCGACATTGGTTCTGCGGACGACTGGTCCAACATCATCCAGACCAATCTGATCGGCCTGATGCGTGTCACGCGCGCGATCCTGCCCGGCATGGTCCAGCGCAACGCCGGTCATGTCGTCAACATCAGCTCCATCAACGCGGTCCGGATCGTGCCTGACATGGCCGCCTACAGCACCAGCAAGGCGGGCGTGCACATGTTCACCGAGACCCTCCGGGGCGAGCTGGCGGAAACCGCAATCCGTGTGACCGAGCTGCAGCCCGGCCTGACCCGGACCAACATCATCCTGACCCGCTACCGCGGCGATCAGCAGAAGGAAAAGGACTATTTCGACCAGTTCAGGATGGCGCTCGATCCGGCCGATATCGCCCGTTCGATCGTCTTCGCCCTCGACCAGCCCGCCCACGTTCAAATTGCCGAAATGATGATTCTGCCTGTAAATCGATATTGAATCATTCAAACCAAGGCCCGGACATGGAAAGACGTCGCGAATTGCAGTCGACACTCCGCATCGAGGACGTCCCGACCGTCCGGGCGATGGTGGCGCAAAAGCTGCGCGCGGCGATCATGTCGGGAACGCTGAAGCCGGGCCAGCGCCTGGTCGAGCGCGAGCTCTGCGAGATGATGGGCGTCAGCCGCCCCTCGATCCGCGAAGCGCTGCGTGCGCTCGAAGCCGACGGGCTGGTCAACACGGTCCCGCACCGCGGCCCCGTGGTTTCCACGATCAGCCTCGAAGAGGCGCGGCAGCTCTATGCCGCACGCGCGGTGCTTGAAGGCTTCGCCGGCCGCGAATGCGCCAGGCTGCATGACCCGGAAGTCGCACGCCGGATCGGGGACGCCCTGACACGCCTGAAGGCCGCGGCGGCCAAACAGGATCTCATCGGGTGTCTCGAGGCCAAGACCGACTTTTACGCCGCGCTGATCGGTGGCTGCCGCAATGCCTTCATCGAGCGCGCGCTCAAACCGCTCCACGACCGGATCCAGCTGTTGCGGATCACCTCGATGTCGCAACCGAAGCGGATCAACAAGAGCCTTCGCGAGGTCACCGCGATCTGGCGTGCGATCCAGAACGGCGATGCGGATCTCGCCGAGCGCTGCTGCGTCGACCACATCAACGCAGCTGCGGTGGCCGCGCTCGACATGATCGAAAAATCGTCGGCGGCCAAGGAGGCGGCGCCTTCCGACGACTGAGAAATGCCGCCAGGGAGTGTTCGATGAAGTTTCTCGTACGATCGCTGATCCTGTTCCTCCTGCTCTGCCCTCGCGATGCGGCGATCGCGGACGACTACCCCGCCCGGCCGGTCACGGTCATCGTGCCGTTCTCCGCCGGCGGTCCCGGCGACGTCATCGCACGCATCCTCGGCAGCGCCATGAGCGCGACACTGAAACAGTCCATCGTCATCGAGAATGTCGTCGGCGCCGGCGGCACGCTCGGCACCAACCGCGTCGCCAAGGCCGCCCCCGACGGCTACACGGTGCTTCTGATGCATGTCGGCCAGGCCACCGCGCCTTCCCTCTACGCCAAGCTGCCGTTCGACCCGGTCGGCGATTTCGCCCCGATCGGGCTCGTCACCGACGTCCCGATGATCCTCGTGGCGCGACCGAACTTTCCGGCCAAGGATCTCAGCGATCTGGTGACGACCATTCGCAACGCCGGCGACAAGATCACCTTCGGCAATGTCGGTCTCGGCTCGGCTTCGCAGCTCTGCGGCCTGATGTTCATGAGCGCCACCGATACCAAGCTCACCCCGATCTACTACAAGGGCGGCGGACCGGCGCTGAACGACGTCATCGCCGGCCATATCGACGTCTATTGCGATCCCGCGACCGGACCGACGCCCTATATCCAGGCTAACACGATCAAGGGCTACGCGATCACCAGCAAGACGCGCGTGGCGACGTTGCCCGGCGTGCCGACCTCGGCGGAAGCCGGCGTTCCCGCGTTCGACGTGACGACGTGGTATGGTCTCTACGCGCCGAAGGGGACACCGAAACCCGTGATCGACCATCTCGTGGGCGCGCTGCAGGCGGCGCTGAAGGATCCCGCCCTGATCAGCCGCTTTGCCGAGCTCAGCATGGCGCCAGTCGAGCCCGAGCGTGCGACGCCGGAAGCGCTCGAGGCATTCCTGAAAGCCGAGATCGACAAATGGGGACGGATCATCAAAGCGGCCGGAATCGAGCCGCAATAGGCTTGCGTCGATGCGACTGGCGAGCTTTGGCCAGGTCGCACAAATCCAGTGCGGCGGAATCGACCGCAAAGACGCAATCCCGGGGATTGCGTCTCGAAAACTCAATGATTTCAATGAGAGAAAGGGCCTTGGTGCGCTCGGAGGGACTCGAACCCCCACGATTTTACTCACTGCCACCTCAAGGCAGCGCGTCTACCAGTTCCGCCACGAGCGCTTTGGGGATGCCGGCCTGAGGCTTGAGGGCCGGCCGGATCAACGGCGCCGATCTAACAAATCCATCAGAGGGGTACAAGCCTGCAAAGGCCCTGAATTCCACAAGCTTTGCAGGAAAGTTCGGGCCCCTCGCCCGAATCGGCATTGACCGGGGTGTCCGGGCCGCTACCGCGTGCCCAGGCCGCTACCGCGTGCCCGGTGAGCGCGGTAGCATCTGCTTGACCTCGACCGCGATCCGATTGCGGTCGACCAGGACGACGCCGGAAGCGACCGGCAGATTATTGGCCAAAACCTTGACCTCGTCGGCCTCGGTTGCGTCCAGCTCGATGATGGCGCCGCGGGAAAGACGTAATACTTGATGGATCGGCATGGTGGTCGTCCCGAGGACGACCATGAGATCCACGGTAACTTTATCGAGGGTGGGCACTGTCAGGACCGCCGCAACTTGAGACTGGCATTTGCTCCCGAGATGATCACCACGTTATGGTTAGCCAATGGTTAATTCGCCTCAAAACCCCCGCCAAAACCAGCGTCAAGAGCTCGATTTGACGTCGTTCTCCGCCGTAGGCGGCGAGCCCGTCGAGTGGCGAATCTCGGACGCACCGGTGCCCTATGCCGAGGCGGTGGCCGCCATGGAAGCCCGGGTCGCCGCCATCGCGGCCGGCGAAGCCGCCGAGCTGGTCTGGCTGCTCGAACACCCCTCGCTCTACACCTCCGGCACCTCGGGCAAGGCCACCGACCTGCTCGATCCCCGATTCCCGATCTTCGCCACCGGACGGGGCGGCCAGCTCACCTATCACGGGCCCGGCCAGCGAGTGGCTTATGTCATGCTGAACCTCAAGCGCCGGCGGCCGGACGTCCGGGCCTATGTCGCGAGCCTGGAGGAGCTGATTCTGCGCACGCTCGCCGCCTTCAACGTCCGCGGCGAGCGGCGCGAGGACCGGGTCGGGGTCTGGGTCAAGCGGCCCGACAAGGGCGAAGGTTACGAGGACAAGATCGCGGCGATCGGCGTCCGGCTGAAGCGCTGGGTCGCGTTCCACGGCATCGCGATCAATGTCGAGCCGGAGCTATCACATTTCGCCGGCATCGTGCCGTGCGGCGTCACTGACGCCCGCTACGGCGTCACCTCGCTGGTCGATCTCGGCCAGCTCGTGACCATGGCCGACGTCGACGTCGCGCTCCGGCAGGCGTTCGAACAGCTTTTCGGCCCGACCCGCGCGCTGCTGCCGGAAGCGGCCGCCTGACGCTTCCGCATGCTTCACGGAATCGGCTATGTTCGATTCCGGTGCCGCCCACGCCTCCCCCCTCCGCCGGGAAAGCAGACCTCATGCCGGGCGACGAGATCATCGACCGACTGTTCGAGCGCCAGGCATAAGGAGGGATTGCGCTTTTCGCTCGCAATGGGAGGTTTGACGATGAGACTCTCTGCGCCGATCTATCATCTGAAGCGACGCGCGAGGCGCCTGTGCCGCGAGGAAGGCATTCCGCTGCACGACGCTCTCGACCGCGTTGCCACGACGGAAGGATTCTCCGCCTGGAGCATGCTCGCCGCAAAAGCCGCCGCGCTGACGCCCGCCAGCAGGCTATTCCCGCAATTCCACCCCGGTGACCTCGTGCTGGTCGGCGCGCGGCCCGGACAGGGCAAGACGCTGATGAGCCTCGAACTTGCGGTGGAGGCGATGAGGTCGGGCCATCGCGCCGCGTTCTTCTCGCTCGAATATACCGAGAAGGACGTCTTGGATCGCTTACGCGCGATTGGCGTGGAGCCGGCGCAATTCGATGAACTATTCGAGGTCGATTGCTCCGACGCGATCAGCGCCGATTACGTCGTCAAGCAAATGGCCGCGGCGCCCCGCGGCACGGTCGTGGTGATCGACTATCTGCAACTGCTCGACCAGCGGCGAGAAAATCCCGACCTCTCCGTCCAGGTGCGCGCGCTGAAGTCGTTCGCGCGCGATCAGGGGCTGATCGTCGTCTTCATCTCGCAGATCGATCGATCCTACGATGCTTTGGCGAAGCCCTGCCCCGACCTCAGCGATGTCCGCTTGCCGAACCCGCTGGACTTGAAGCTGTTCGACAAGATGTGCTTCCTGAACAATTCCGAAGTCCAGTTCCGCGCGGCGAGCTGACGATAAGGCCGCGGGTGAGATGGCTCGCCCGCGGCCTGCTGCCTCACGCCGCCTTCAGCGACACCTCGAGCTTGCCGGCGATATAGCGGCGCTCCTGGGTCAGGCCGCCAAAGCCGTAGGCATCACCCTTGACCTCGTCGACATGGAGATAGGTCTCGGGATGCAGCGGGCCGAGAATCTCGGCCATGCGCCTGAACATCGCGGCGAGATAGGCTGCCTTCTCGTCCTTGGTGTTGGTGCCTTCGGTGACGTGGATGTCGATCCAATAGCTTGCAAGCTTCTGCTCGGCCAGCGACTTGCCGCCGGCGAACCAGTCATCGGCATCGACCGGCTTGACGATGATGGCAGTCACCTCAGGATCCTTGTGCAGGATTTTTGCGGTGAGCTCGGACACGGCGCTCGCGATGTCGGCCTTCAGCGAGGGCGACTGGCGGGAGGTGGTGTAAGCCACGGTGATCAGGGGCATTGTCGTTCTCCTCAACATGTCGCGCGATTTGCGCGGCGTTGGTGAGAAGCTAGACCTCCGCTCGTCATTTTTGTATCTTATCTCTGTTGATACCAGTGATAAGAAATCATAATGACGACAGCCACACTCGACATCGCCACCATCAAGGCCTTTCTGCTGGTCGCCGACCTCCAGAGCTTTACCCGCTCCGCCGAAGCGCTCGGCACGACGCAGGCCGCCGTCAGCCTCAAGCTGCAACGGCTGGAGACGGTGCTGGGCAAACGCCTCGTCGAGCGCTCGCCGCGCGCGGTCCGGCT
>NZ_JALBGZ010000200.1:0-9265 GCF_023006515.1 Bradyrhizobium sp. PRIMUS42 | reverse complement strand
CCCGCCGCGGCCAGGTCGGCTGGTTCGAGGCGCTCGGCAAGCAGAGCCCGGCGGCCGCCGCGCCGATGGCGCGGGATTCGATCTTCCGGATCTTCTCGATGACCAAGCCGATCGTCTCGGTCGCCGTCATGTCCCTGGTCGAGGACGGCCACCTCCTGCTCAGCGACGCCGTTGCCAAGTTCATCCCGGAATTTGCCAGCCAGCAGGTCGGAATCGTCAAGGACGGCAAGCTCGAGCTGGTGCCGCCGGCGCGGCCCATGACCGTGCAGGACCTGCTCCGCCACACCTCGGGCCTCACCTACGAGCACCAGGGCGATGGCCCCGTGCACAAGCTCTACCAGGAGTCCCGCGTCCGCAGCCGCAAGATCACCAACGCCGAACACGCCGCATTGGTGGCGAGCTTCCCGCTGGTCTGCCAGCCCGGCGCGGAGTTCAACTACAGCCGCTCCACCGACATCCTCGGCCGCATCATCGAGGTCGTCAGCGGCAAGTCGCTCGGAGCCTTCCTCACCGAGCGCGTGCTCGCGCCGCTGCAGATGGCCGAGACCGGCTTCTCGACCTCCGAGGCCAACGCCGGGCGGCTTGCCGAGCCGTTCGCGGCCGATCCCTGGACCGGCGACAAGGTCGCGCTCTTCAACATGCACGAAGCACCGGTGATGGAGTCCGGCGGCGGCGGGCTGGTTTCGACCACGATGGACTATGCCCGCTTCTGCCTAATGCTGCGCAACGGCGGCACGCTCGACGGCAACAGGATCATCGGCCGCAAGACGCTGGAACTGATGGCGTCCGATCACCTCGGGCCGCATGTCGTGACGAATGGCACGCTGCTGTCGCCCGGGCACGGCTTCGGTCTCGGCTTTGCAGTGCGTCGCGAGGCCGGCATCGCGCCCTTCCCCGGCAGCGTCGGCCAGTATTTCTGGAGCGGCATCGCCGGCACGTTCTTCTGGATCGATCCGAAGGAGGACCTGTTCGCGGTGTTCATGAGCCAGGGCCCCGGCCAGCGCGACTACACGCGGACCTTGGTCCGGGATCTGGTTTACGCGGCGGTGGAGTGAGGTTTCTTCCGTGAAGGGAACGATCGAGCGACAAGCTCAGTGCAACCTCTCCCGCTTGCGGGAGAGGTCGGCGCGCAGCGCCGGGTGAGGGCTCTCTCGGCCAGGCGATTGTCCCATCGTGGAGACACCCTCTCCCCTACCCTCTCCCGCAAGCGGGAGAGGGAGCGCACTGTTCGCCGCGGCCACACCTCGGCCTGATCTCACACCTCAACTAATCGTCGCGCCGCCGTCGATCACCATGGTCTGGCCGGTCATGAAGTCGCCGGCCGCGGATCCCAGGAACACCGCCGCGCCCGCGATCTCGTCGGGGATGCCGATGCGCAAGAGCGGCGAACGCGCGGTCGAGGCCTTCAAATTCTCCGGATTGTCCCACAGCGCCTTGGCAAAATCCGTCTTGATCAGACCCGGCGCGATGCAGTTCACGCGGATGTTGTGCTTGCCGTACTCGCAGGCGAGGTTGCGCGCGAGCTGCATGTCGGCGGCCTTGGAGATCGCGTAGGCGCCGAGGATGGTCGAGCCTTTCAAACCGCCGATCGAGGACACGATGATGACCGAGCCGTCCTTGCGCTCGATCATCTGCGGCACCACCATCGAGATCAGCCAGTTGTTGGCGACGATGTTGTTGTCCAGAATCTTCCTGAACTGATCGTCGGAGATGCCGGCGAGCGGACCGTAATACGGGTTCGATGCGGCGTTGCAGACCAGCACGTCGATCTTGCCGAAGGCGCGGTTGCTCTCGTCGACGAGGTTTTGCAGGTTCTCCTTCGAGGAGATATTGGCGGCGATCGCGACCGCGGTGCCCTTGCCGTATTTGTCGTTGATGCCCTTGGCGACCTGCTCGCAGACGTCGGCCTTGCGCGAGGAAATCACCACCTTGGCGCCGTGCTCGGCCATGCGTTCGGCGATGGCGAGCCCGATGCCGCGCGTCGATCCCGTGATGACTGCGACTTTCCCCTTCATGTCGAACAAGGTCATGTTTCTCTCCCAGATTGATTTTGGTATTCGATGTCATTCCGGGGCGGTCCGCAGGACCGAACCCGGAATCTCGAGATTCCGGGTCTGGTCCTTCGGACCATCCCGGAATGACAACTTCTTCAGGCGAGCTTCTTGACTTCCGGTCCGGCCGGCTGATGCATCGCCGCGTGCGCAGCATCCGCGATCCACGGCTGCTGGTTCACCATCGGCAGCCGCCAGACCGTACGCTCGGGACTTGCGAAATGATCGAGCCGCGTCACCGAGCAATTGTCGATGTCGAACGACAGCCCCCGCTCCGCCTGACCGTCGAGGGCGAGGCCCAGCGCCGCCTTGATCGTGCCGCCATGCGCGACCGCGATCACGTCCTGCCCGGCCGCCTCATTGTTGATCCGCTCGATGGTGCGGCGCGTGCGGTTGTAGAGATCCATAAAACTTTCGCCGCCGGGCGCGGGCTCGTTGATGTCGGCGAACCAGCTCGTGCCGACGGGGCGGCTCGCGACGAACTGGGCGCGGTTCATACCCTGCCAGCGGCCGAGATTTTGCTCGGCGAGGTCCGCTTCCCACTTCATCGACGCAGGCCTGGGGAAGCCGGCCGCCCAGATCGCTTCGGCCGTTTGATGCGTGCGCTGCAGATTGCTCGAATACCAGACCGCGTTGCGTGGCAGCACCTTGGCAACAGCGTTGAATACATAGGTATCGCTGGTGTCGCAGGCGATGTCGGACTGTCCGTAGATGTTGCCGCCGTCGTTGCGCACCGGCGCGTGACGGACCCACCACCACCGTGTCGTGACCACATTGGGCTTGTCTGCACCTGCCATCGAAACCCTTCCATCCCGTTTGATGTCGCTGTACGTCAGTAGTGAGCGTGTCTCAAGACACTTTACCGTTTGAAATCTTGTTTGAAATTCCGTCGCGCGGCAAGGGCCGCGCGAGGCACCACAAGGGAGAAACGCATGGGCCGCCTGCAAGGCAAATCCGTCATCATCACCGGCGCCGGCAGCGGCATCGGTCGCGCCGCCGCGCTGTTGTTCACCAGGGAAGGCGCAAAGCTCATTGCGGTCGATCGCACCGAGGCGGTGAAGGAGACCGTCGAGGAGGTGAAAAAGGCCGGCGGCGTCGCGGAAGCCATGATCGCCGACGCGGGCTCCGAGACTGATGTCATCGCCGTGATCGACAAGGCGGTGAACACCCACGGCCGGCTCGACGTGATCTGGGCCAATGCGGGCGTCAGCGGCGGGCTCGTCCCACTCGGCGAGCAGACCGTGGAGCATTGGCAGGAGGTGTTGCGCGTCAATCTGATCGGGCCGTTCCTCGCGGTGAAGCATGCGATGCCGCATATGGTGAAGCAGCAATCCGGCGCGATCGTGCTGACGGCGTCCGTCGCGGGCCTCAAGGCCGGCGCCAGCGGACATCCTTATGCCGCGAGCAAGGCCGGCGTGATCAGCCTGGTGCAGACCACCGCGTATTCGCTCACCGGCACCGGCGTGCGCATCAACGCGGTGTGCCCGGGCCTGATCGAAACAGGCATGACCAAGCCGATCTTCGACCGCGCCAAGGAGCGCGGTACCCAAGACAAGATCGGCCAGCTCAACCCGCTCAAGCGCCCCGGCCAGCCGCACGAGCTCGCGGCGATGGGCCTGTTCCTGGCGAGCGACGAAGCTTCGTATGTCAACGGCCAGGCGTTCCCGGTGGATGGTGGCCTGACGGCGTCGATGCCGTATACGGGGAAACCGGTGTAGCGGGCACGCGCTCGTGTCCCGGACGCGCTGCGGCGTTCTTACGCTGCTGCGCAGAGCCGGGACCCAGCAAGCCACAGCGCTCGCTGCAACATGGGCCCCGGCTCTGCAGCGCATCACTTCGTGCTGCGCAGCGTCCGGGGCACGAGATGAGGTGTCGGCGCGATATTGCTTCCGCACCGTCATTGCGAGCGGAGCGAAGCAATCCAGGACTGCCGCCGCGGAAAGACTTTGGATTGCTTCGTCGCAAGGGCTCCTCGCAACGACGGAGTGTGCGGGGGCGGCTCGTAGGATGGGTAGAGCGAAGCGAAACCCATCAACACTTCCTTCGTTGAAAGATGATGGGTTTCGCAAGTGCTCTACCCATCCTACGTCTCTCAAATCGCAGACACACCTTCGCATCCTCGCGGCTTGTTTCGCCCGAGCTTTGCTTCATCGCTTCACCCTCAATTGAAAGAGGGCGCAGGGAAGACCGGGCGCCGGCTGGCACCCGCGGTCCACTGTGCGAAAGGCAGTAGCGAAATCTGCACAGCGGCATACAGGTGAAGCCAAACAACCGGCCTTCCCTGCGCAGTGGTTTGACGGCTTATGTCGTGCTCTCCCCGGGGAGCGATGCACTATTGCCCCCGTCGCCTTGCGATGCGCGGACCCGGTCGGGCCGCCACATCACCGCTGAGACTTGACGCACAGACCCCGGGCGTCAGGACCACACGATTTTGCCGTACGCCGATCACACCGGTCGTGCGCGCGAGGTGTTTCGCTCACGGTTGCCCGCCCTGCGAAGCTCTTCGCGCCGATGCAATCAGCGTCCACCGCCGTCCGGCCCGCGTTCGTGACGATCGCGACACGCCCCTCTTCCTTGGGCCGGGTTGCCGCGACACATACGCCATTTCCGAATTTCGGTAAATCGGAATCTTTTTCTCAGTGCGGATTGACCGACCACTGGCGTGTTTTGCCCGACGGGCAACGCGATATCTTGTAGCCCGGATGGGCGAAGCGACATCCGGGACTCACGGCACCAGAGGTCCCGGGCATCGCTTCGCTCACCCAGGCTACGGGACCATCATGTTGATTTGCTCATTGGAGCCCCACGTTGGTATGGTTCATGCAAGCGCCTCAGCCTCCGTCTTCCTCCGACAAGAAATGACAATGCCCAACCCGATCTTCCCGAGTTCCCGACCCGATCGCATCCGCCACCTTCTCGCTGAGCTCATCGGCTTCGACACCGTCAGCGACCGCACCAACCTGCCGCTGATCGCCCATATCGAGAGCTACCTCGCCTTCCTCGGGGTCAAGGGTGAGCGCATCACTGATGAGACCGGACAGAAGGCTTCGCTGTGGGTCACGATCGGACCGGAGGATCGGCCGGGCTTCGTGCTGTCGGGCCACACCGACGTCGTGCCCGTGGTCGGTCAGGACTGGAGCCACGATCCGTTCAAGCTGATCGAGCGCGACGGCAAGCTCTTTGGCCGCGGCACCACGGACATGAAGGGTTTTGTCGCGGTGTGCCTCGCGATGGTGCCGGAGATGGTGGAGGCCAAGCTCAGGACTCCGATCCATCTGGCGATCTCCTATGACGAGGAGATCGGCTGCGTCGGCGTGCGGCCGATGCTCGGCGAGGTCGCAAAAAAGAAGATCAGGCCGCTCGGCTGCTTCGTCGGCGAGCCGACCGAGATGAAGGTGATCATCGGCCACAAGGGCAAGCACGGCGTGCGCGCGACGTTTCGCGGGCTTGCCCGCCATTCCTCAATCGCGCCCGACGGCGTCAACGCGATCGAATACGCCGCCGAGCTGATCGTCGAGATCCGCCGCCGCGCTGTTGCGCTCGCGGCCGCGCGATCAACGGACAGCCTCTACGATGTTCCGCATTCGACGCTGCTCACCAGCATCGTGCACGGCGGCGCGGCGCTGAACATCGTGCCTGACACCTGCACGGTGGATTTCGAATGCCGCGGTATCGGCATCACGGAGTCGCGCGAGGTCACGGATGCTATCGTCGCCTGGGCCAAGGCCGAGCTTGAGCCCGCGATGAAGGCGCGGCATCCGGAGTGCGGCATCGATTTCGAGGAGATCCTCGACTACCCCGCGCTCGACACTACAGCAGATGCCGCGATCGTCACGCTCGCCAAGAGCCTTGCGGGGCGCAACGACCACGCCAAGGTCGCCTTCGGCACCGAAGCCAGCCTGTTCGCCAGCATGGCCGACATCCCCTCGGTGGTGATCGGACCGGGATCGATCGCGCAGGCGCACACACCGGACGAGTTCGTGGAGATGGCCGAGCTGGAGAAATGCGCGGGCTTCGTGGAAAGGCTGATCGCGCATTGTGCGATGGGCACGGTGTAGGTGCCGTAAGGTGGGCAAAGCGAAGCGTGCCCACCACTTCTGCCAGCGATCGCAGAAAGATGGTGGGCACGGCGCTACGCGCCTTTGCCCACCCTACGGGAGGTCTCGTAGCCCGCATGAGCGAAGCGACATGCGAGACCAATGTCCCGGATATCGCTGCGCTCACCCGGGCTACGACACTTCAAGCAAAAAGGCGCGGCCATCAGCCGCGCCTCTTTCCTACACCGCGCCCGCCTTTTGCGCGTATTCCCACGACGCCTTTGACAGCGGCACGGTGCGCTTGGCTGACTCCAGGGCCTTGGCGTTGGCGGCGGTGCCGTCGCGGACGCGGCCGGCGATGCCTTGCGTGATGCCGGCGAGGCGGAACAGATTGTAGGCGAAGTACCAGTTGAGATCAGGCACCGTCATCTTGGTGACGTTGCAATAGATCTGCGCGGCCTCTTCCACGCTCGGGATGTTGAGCGCCTTGAGGTCGGCGCCATCGAGGCCCGGCATGATCCACTGCATCAACAGATAGGTGAAGTCGGCCATGGGATCGCCGAGCGTCGACAGCTCCCAGTCGAGCACGGCCTGCACGTGCGGTTCCGTCGCGTGGAAAATCATGTTGTCGAGGCGGTAGTCGCCATGGACGATCGAGACGCGCGCCTGCTCCGGCACGGTCTTGGGCAGCCATTCCGCGACCTTCTCGAACTCGGGAATGTGCTGGGTCTCGGACGCCCGATATTGCTTGGTCCAGCGGTCGATCTGGCGCGCGAAATAATTGCCGGGCTTGCCGAACTCGCCGAGGCCGATCGCCGCGGGGTCGTACATGTGGAGTTTCGCCAGCGTCTCGATCTTGCTGGTGAAGATCTTGCGGCGGTCTTCCGGAGCCTGGCTCGGCAGCGTCGGATCCCAGAACACCCGGCCCTCCTCCATCGACATGATGTAGAAGGCGGCGCCGATGACACCGTCGTCCTGGCACAGCGCATAAGCGTGCGCGACCGGAAAACCCTGCTTGCCGAGCGCTGCGATCACGCGATATTCGCGATCGACCGCGTGCGCCGAAGGCAGCAGCTTGCCGAACGGCTTCCTGCGCATCACGTAGGAGCGCTTCGGCGTGTCCAGCCGGTAGGTCGGGTTGGACTGGCCGCCCTTGAACTGGAGCACGACCAGCGGCCCCTCGAAGCCTTCGACGTTGTCGCGCATCCAGGCTTCGAGCCGCATCTCGTCGATACGATGCCGCTCCTCGACCGGCTTGGTGCCGGAGAACTCTTCGTCTTTCCTGACGCCGTCAGCCACGGTGACGCTCCCTCATTTTTTTCGTCATTCCGGGGCTCGCGCAGCGAGAACCCGGAATCTCGAGATTCCGGGTTCGATGCTGCGCCTCGCCCCGGAATGACGGTGAAGAGAGCGCGGTCAGCGCTCTCCGCCGTTTTTAGTGCCTGGGAGAATTGGCATACTTCCGAACTTCGAGCCTTGCAATGGCGCGATTGTGCACCTCGTCCGGACCGTCGGCGAGCCGCAGCGTGCGGATGCCGGCATAGTCCTTCGCAAGACCTGCCTCGTCGGAAACGCCCGCGCCACCGAAGGCCTGGATCGCCTCGTCGATGATCTTCAACGCCATGTTGGGCGCCGCGACCTTGATCATGGCGATCTCGGCCTGCGCGGTCTTGTTGCCAACCTTGTCCATCATGTCGGCGGCCTTGAGGCAGAGCAGACGCGTCATCTCGATGTTGGTGCGGGCTTCGCCGATGCGCTGCTCCCATACCGAGTGCTCGACGATCTTCTTGCCGAAGGCGGTGCGCGACATCAGACGCTTCACCATCTTCTCCAGTGCTTCCTCGGCCTTGCCGATGGTGCGCATGCAGTGATGGATGCGGCCGGGACCAAGGCGGCCCTGCGCGATCTCGAAGCCGCGGCCCTCGCCGAGCAGGATGTTCTCCTTCGGCACGCGCACGTTCTCGAGCAGCACCTGGGCGTGGCCGTGCGGCGCGTCGTCGAAGCCGAACACGGGCAGCATCTTCTCGACCTTGATGCCGGGGGTGTCGAGCGGAACCAGGATCTGCGACTGCTGCTGGTGCTTGGCCGCGTTGAAATCGGTCTTGCCCATCAGGATCGCGATCTTGCAGCGGGGATCGCCGACGCCGGACGACCACCATTTGCGGCCGTTGATGACGTAGTGGTCGCCGTCGCGCACGATGCTGGTTTCGATATTGGTCGCATCCGACGAGGCAACCGCGGGTTCCGTCATCAGGAACGCCGAGCGGATCTCGCCGTCCATCAGCGGCCGCAGCCATTTGCGCTTCTGCTCCTTGGAGCCGTAGCGCATGAACACCTCCATGTTGCCGGTGTCGGGCGCCGAACAATTGAACACTTCCGAGGCCCAGGAGATGTGGCCCATCTGCTCCGACAACAGCGCGTATTCGAGATTGGTCAATCCCGCACCACGGAATTCATCATCCTCATGCTCGTTCGGCGGCATGAACATGTTCCAGAGGCCTTCGGCCTTTGCCTTCTTCTTGAGGTCCTCGAGAACCGGAATCACCTTCCAGCGATCACCGCTCTTGTCCTGCTCGTTATAGACCGGCACCGCCGGACGCACGTGCTTGGCCATGAACGACTGCACGCGGTCGAGCCATTCCTTTTGCTTGGGGGACAGATCGAAATCCATGGGACGCTCCTCGGTCTTGCTTTGCAAAGCTGTTTTGACCGGACTGTCCTCCCGCTGCGCACGGCCCGCAAGCGCGAATGCGCTGACATTGCGAGCCTTTCGAACGCGTTCGCGCGTTGCGAACGGGTTGCGATTGCGGATTGACTTTCTCCGGCCTTCAAACGATAGTTTCATACAAGTGTTTGAATTGCAACTCCCTCCCTGAGGGCATCCATGGCCAGCGATCATACGAGGTCTGCCATTCTCGCCGCCGCCGAACGGCTCTATGCCGATCGCGGCTTTGGCGACGTGACGCTGCGCGACATCGTCGCGGAGGCCGGTGTCAACCTGGCGGCGGTGAACTATCATTTCGGCTCGAAGGACGAGCTGATCGCGGAACTATTTGTCACCCGCTCGTTCGCCACCAACCGCGAGCGCCTGCGCGAGTTGAAGGCGGCGGAAGAGCAAGGCGGCGGCCGCGCGCCGATCGAGGTGATCCTGCATGCGCTGGTCGGGCCGACGCTGCG